>CAMQSH010000017.1 GCA_947036575.1 uncultured Brevinema sp.
ACAAAGTTAAGTATGATAATTATATAGATAGTTTAGCCAAATAGTCAAGAATAATAACAAAAATTCATAAAAAAACCTTTTTATTTCTCAAAATAAAAAGGCTTATTATTGTAAAAAGATTCTATTTTTCTTTTCTTTTTTGAAGTATTTGCTCCATCATCAACCAATCGTGTTCTTCGTCAATTTCTACATAAGTATCTTCAGCCATCTCACAAAGTCCTATTTTTCCTGACAAATAAAAATTATCTCTCAAAATATTTTCTCTGCTATTAATATAAAAAGCTCCATTTTCTACTAATATTCCTCTCCAATCTTGACGGCGAGGTTTATTAGGCATAGGGTAATTTGGCAAATGAGTGTCTTCATCCCATATAAAACGATGTTGTCTTACTACTGATAATACAGAATCGTATCCTTGAGCTAGTAATTGTAGTCCTCTTGTAATATCATCCACAGAAACAAGAGGAGATGTAGCTTGCACCAAAACAAGGTTGTTAAATTTTATTTGTTGAGAAATTTCTAAAACCACATCTATAGTAGGAGAAATATTTGTAGACACTTCAGGAGTACGCCCCATAACAATGATTTTATCAGAAGGATATTCTTTAATGACTTTAGCTATTTCATCAGAGTCTGTCGCAACAACTACCGTATCTATTAAATCACATTGTGTTGCTGCATCTAGGGCATAATAAGCCAAGGGTCTTCCATTAAGCAGTTTTATGTTTTTGAGAGGGATAGACTGACTCCCACCTCTTAGAGGGATAAAAGCTATATTTTTCATATTCATACTATCTTTATTTTATAAAGTTTTTTAATGATTTTTAGAATTATATAAGGAAATTTAATAGTTTGATAAATAAATCTTACTAACCAATATTGTCTTATGAAATCCCATTCACCAACTAAATCTTTTTTTATAAATATATTTTTAATTTTTTGTTTTATGTTCTTGTTCTCTTTGCTCTTGTTCTCTTGTTCTCTTTGCTCTCTTTGCTCTCTTTGCTCTTGTTCTCTTTGCTCTCTTTGCTCTTGTTCTCTTTGCTCTTGTACTGTTAGAATAATATCTTTTAGATAGCCCTCTGGTTTTTCTATGGGAACATAAGGTTTTTCATTTTGCAAAGAAGCTAAAGGTAATATAGTTGATAATTTACTGTTTGGAGTGATAGAATAAATGTTAACATCTTCTAAGTTTTTAATTAATTTAATACAATCTCTTTCCATCTCTTCTGTATGCCAAATGTTTGGATTCAAAAAAGGATCCCCTAATTTAAGAAAAACATCACCATATATTATTTTTGCTACTTTATTGTTTAAAACATCTGCTTTATCAATATCAAAAGCGTATAAATCTGTTTTTGAATCATAAAAATCAATACCTGTCACATAGATTTCTGTATATCCTAAAGCAACCGCTGTCAAGATCATTATAATACCCGTTGTTGGGTATAATTCATAGCGAACAAAATAATTATTAATAAATTGAGATATCTGGGGATGTTTGGTATATATATCAAAAGCAGCTAGAGTTGTCCAAAAATATTTTAAAAATTCTCTATTATATATGCTATCATCTAAAATCAATCCTGAAAAATATTTGTCTTTAAAAAAATACTCATTAGAGGATTCTAGGACAATAGAGGTGTTAAACAAACTTTGAAAGGTTGGGTGTCCCATAAAAAAACCTGTAACTTCCTTACCAAGATAATATTTATCTTCAAAGAAAAATTGTGTGCATCTAAACACATCATATTCTTTAGGGAGTCTTCTATAATCAATATCTTTTAAAGAAGGTCCATTACCAGCAATAACTATAGGTTTCATACAATTCTCTCCAACTATATTTTATATTCCCCAATATTAATCACTTATTATAAAACAATCTGAAATAAAAAGCAATCTGTATTTTTATACATTAATTATATATATTATTTACAAATTAAAAAAATATGTTATAATAAAATTTGAAATTGAAATTGAGAGAAAATATATGATAAGAGTTTTTTCTGGGGCATTTTTGGGACTTAATAGTTTAACAATAGAAATAGAAATAGATATTAGATCCAAATTAAAAAGTTTTGAGATTGTGGGACTGCCTAGTACTGCCGTTAAAGAATCAAACAAAAGAGTTGAAGCTGCTATTATTAATTCAGGTTTTCATTTTCCAGGTAAACAAATTGTTGTCAATCTCGCTCCTGCTGGTGTGAGAAAAATTGGAACTTTATTTGACCTTCCTATTGCTTTGGGAATATTAGCAGAAGAATCTGATATGGAAATCTCCAGTGATACTTTTATTATAGGGGAGCTTTCTCTGGATGGGAGTCTGAGGTCTGCTACTGGAGTGCTACTTCTTGCAGGACATGCCTTAGATAATGGTTTTAAAACTTTTATTTGTCCCAAAGTTAATGTTCAAGAGGCAACCCTTATTGAAGGACTTAACATAATCGCTGTAGAAAATTTAACAGAAGCATTCGAAATTCTTAATGGTACGAGAGCAATCCCTGAGATTCCTCCTTTTGTTCATTCTATCTCGTACAAACAATACGAATGTTTTAGCGATGTCAAAGGACAAGAAAGTGCTAAAAGAGCTTTGGAAATAGCGGCATCTGGTGGACATAATATTTTGATGTTAGGACCTCCAGGAACTGGCAAAACAATGTTAGCTCGTCGTTTGCCTGGGATTTTTCCTCTCATGACCATGCAAGAATCTCTTGAAATTTCTAAGATCCACAGTATTGTAGGTGCCTTAGAAGAAAACACTTTGGTACAACAACGATCTTTTCGAGCTCCTCATCATACAGCATCTGATGTTTCCATTGTTGGGGGAGGAAAATATCCTAAACCTGGTGAGATCAGTTTAGCTCATAATGGAATACTATTTTTAGATGAAATGCAGGAATTTAGTAGTGCCGTAATGCAAGTATTGAGACAACCCTTGGAAGAAAAAAAGATAACTATTTCACGTGCTGAAGGTGCTGTCGATTTCCCAGCTAATTTTATGCTGGTAGGAGCAATGAATCCATCTCGTAAAACACAAAGAGATATCACTGAAGCTTGGAGTCCCGAAGATCTCAAACGCTTAATTCAAAAATTTTCTTATCCTTTTTTGGATAGGATAGATATGCATATTCAAGTTGGACCTGTTCCTTATGATAAATTAGACAAAAAACATAAAGGCGAAACCTCAGAGCAAATTAAAGAAAGGGTAACACAAGCAAGACTTATCCAAGCAGAACGATTTAAAGATTATGCTATTAGTGTGAATGCCGATATGACTCCCAAATTATTAGAACAATTTTGCGAGCCTACACAAGTCGCCAAAGACATCCTAAAAATGGCAATGAATAAATTAAATTTATCCCTAAGATCTTATGATAAAATCATTAAATGTGCCCGTACTATTGCTGATTTAAATGGCGATAAACAAATAAACGAAATCCATATTAGTGAAGCCTTACAATATCGTGCTTTAGATAGAATTTTATCTGATCAATAAAATATATATATAAATATATTCTAGAGATCTTGACAAAAGACTCAAAATCCATTATACTCATTATTAATACGCATTATCAAAATTAATGCGAACCTTATAAAAAGGAGACTTTCCATGTACGCAATGGTAGAAATTGGTGGGCAAACCCACAAAGCCGAAAAAGGTTCAGAATTTCTTGTTAATCTTATGAAAGAAGAAAAAGGATCAGTCGTTGATTTTAATAATGTTATTATGCTCTCTGATAATGGCACTACAGAAATCGGAGCACCTTATCTTTCTGCATCAGTAAAAGTAGAAATTGTTGAGCCAATAGTAAAAGGCAAAAAACTTACTGTTTTTAAATATAAAAACAAAACTAATTATCATGTAAGAACAGGGCATAGACAAAAATATACCCTTATTAAAATTGTCGACATTTCAAAATAATTATGATCATTCTTACTCTTAATGAGTTCGAAAATTATTATTATGTGAAAGCAGTTGGACATAGTGGAAATAAAAACGAAAGTATTATTTGTGCAAGTATTTCAGTATTGCTAGAGACATGGCGTTTGACAGAAATATCTTTAGAAAAGCAATCTATCATATCTAGTGATGGCTTTTTAGAAGCTAAAGTTCCAAAAACAGCTATATCTCAGATATTATTTGTACAATTATGTATAGGTCTAAGTGCTATACAAAAACAATACCCTAGTGATATTTCACTCAATATCGGAGGATAAAAATGGCATCAAAAAAAGCCGGTGGATCAGCCAAAAATGGTCGCGATAGTGAATCCAAGAGACTTGGAGTCAAAAAATTTGGTGGAGAAGCAGTTATTGCTGGAAACATCATCTTACGTCAACGTGGAACAAAATACCATCCAGGAGTATCTGTTGGTAGAGGCGGAGACGATACATTATTCGCTCTTATAGACGGATTTGTACTTTTTACATCTAGAAGAGGTAAAACAGTTGTAAATGTTTCACCAACTGCTGCTGTATAATTTCAATTTAAATATAGGTAAGTGTCCGTAGTATTATATTTCTTCAAAACCTAAAAAGGGTTCTATTTTATGATAACAAACGAACAATTGTCAGAATTACATGCTCTCTTAACAGAGATGAAAATTGAACTTATCGAAACCATCAAAAGTGAACTTGAAGACGAAGAAACCCCTTTCAATGTTAGTGGAGATATGGCCGACAAAGCAGAAGCTATTACTTATGTTTCTGTTAATGAAGAACTTACTTCAGGTCAAAAAAACACTTTAGAAAAAATTGATAGAGCGATTAAACGTATTGAAGATGGTATCTTTGGAAAATGTAGTGTCTGTTCTAATTTTATTGAATTAGATCGTCTTACTGCTATTCCTTATGCTGAAACATGTAAAGAACATATGCAATAAAAAACAAATAAAAGCTTCTTATTAATTAAGAAGCTTTTATTTTTAGAAAAATATTTTTGGATAAATCAATGAAAAAATTATTATTATCACTATTATTTCTTTCTATTGTTTCTTGTGGAACTTCAGAAAATTTACAAACAAGCTCTTTTACCGTAAAAGAGGGAGACTCTATTAATAGAGTAATCACAAGATTGAATGATGAGAAAATTATCTCCGAAAAAATTCAATTTCGTATTCTTGCAAAAATTACAGGAAAAGAATCTAAACTCAAAACAGGAACTTATAATATTCCTCCCAAAATATCTTATAATAAATTGTTAGATATTTTAATATCTGGTAAAGGTATTGGAGTATTGATTACTATTCCTGAAGGATTTAATATCTTTCAAATAGCAGCACTACTAGAAGATAATGATATTGTTAGTGCTACAAACTTCTTCAATGAGGTCTATAATAATACTTGGTTAAAAGAGTTTAATATTCCTACTAATAATAACACTTCTATCACTCGTATCAACTATTTTTCAGATCAAAATGATTTTAAATTTGCTGTTCCTTTTGATCCTAAAAGTTATTCTTTAGAAGGATATCTTTTTCCGGACACCTATTCCTTTGATAAAAATAGTTCTGCAAAAGCAGTCGTACAAGCAATGACTGCTCGTTTTAATGACGTTATAGATAATTCTATTCTTGCTCAAATAAAAGAACAAAATAAAACACTAAATGAAGTTATTATTCTTGCCTCTATTATCCAAAAAGAAGCTACAGACATAAAAGAAATGCCCAAAGTTTCAGGAGTATATAATAACAGATTAAACCAAAATATGATCTTACAAGCTGATCCTACACTCATTTATGCCTTAATCCTCGATGGTGAATACAATGGTAATATTAGAACAAGACACTTAAAACCACCTTGGCCATCTCCTTATAATACTTACTTTACAACTACACTTCCTATAGGAGCTATTGCAAATCCTGGTAAAGAAGCAATTCTTGCTGCATTAAATCCAACAATACATGATTATATTTTCTTTGTAGGCAGTCCTGATGGAGAGCATACCTACTCTCGTACTTATAGTGAACATGAAAAGGCTGTACAACAGTGGGTAAAACATAGAAGAGGAAAGTAATGATAAATAGAAATGAATTAGTTACCCTCTTAGATTCTTGGTTAGAACCTAGTAAAATTAAAGATTATACTTTTAATGGCTTACAATTTGAAGGAAAAAATAGTGTAACACATATAGGCTGTACTGTGGATGTATCCCTAGATACCCTCACAAAAGCTGCTGAATTAGGTGTGGATTTTTTGATTACTCATCATGGATTAATATGGGGTGGTATTCAAAAAATAACTAGCTTTGATAAGAATCGTATTCAAGTATTATGCGATCATAATATTAATTTATATTGTTCCCATTTACCTTTAGATATTCACAAGACATTAGGGAATAATGCTTTATTAATAGAATTACTAAATGCAAAAAATACAGAAGAAGTTTTTTTTGATGTTGGTTATTATGCAGAAATCAATACGACATATCATCAATTAAAAAAAATAATTCAAGAACATATTTCAGAAAAAATTGTAGAAATGAATTTTGGACCAAATAAAATAGACAAAATAGCTATTTGTTCTGGAGGAGCTACCTTAGACTTGAAAGCTTTATTTGAAGCTAGTGATAAAGGAGTACAAACAATACTTAGTGGTGAAACTAATAGTTTATACTATCATTATGCTAAAGAATTAAAAATGAATATTATTTGTGCTGGACATTATGCCACAGAAATTTTTGGTGTTAAAGCTGTAAGTAGAGAGATCCATAAAAAATATATAACTCAAAAAGATATAATTTATACTTTTATAGATATCCCTACAGGCTTCTAAACTTCTAAATTTATTTTTTATCCATAGATCTAAGATGTCTTCCTACCTTAAAGTAGGGAGATTTTCTTGCTGGAACATTAACATTTTCATTAGTTTTAGGATTTCTAGCAATTCTAGCTTTACGTTGACGTACGCCAAAAGTACCAAATCCTCTAAGTTCAATACGCTCACTATCGCCTAGTTTTTCGATTTCTTGGCGTAATGTTTCTATAAATTTTGAAACAATAATCGATGCTTGGTTTTTAGAAACATTTAATTCTAAAACTTCTCCGCTCTCACAGACAAGATCTACTAAGTCAGACTTAGTTAATTTGCTTTTACTCATATCAAACTCCTGTCTATATGACATTTTGGGATGGACATGTTTATTATATAGAAATTAATTAATTTATTAGTTATATGTTTTTTTAAACAAAACTTCCATAGAAGATTTAATTCTTGAAGATGTGTTTCTTGAAAGAACACCTTTTGCCCAAGCTTTATCAATTTGTTTTTTGAATTCATTCAATTGTACTTGTGCTGCAGTGAGTTCTAATGTTTTTGCTACTAATGTAGACATTGTATTTCTACGTAAATGTCTGATAAATGTTCTGATTGCTTTATTACGCATATATTTTTTTTCTGATTGTTTTACACGTGTTTTAGCTGATTTAATATTAGGCACCGAGACCCTCCATTGTTTTTTATATTATCATTATACTACATTATTCTATAAAAAGTCAATACTTTACGAAATTTTCTCACTAACAACTTTTAGTTATTTTCCTTTTCTTTTTTTTCTTTCTCTTTTTTTAGTCTTCTACGTTCCCAAAAACTAAGTTTCTTTTCTTCTCTGATCTCTTTATCTTCTTCTTTCAATTTATCATCTTTCCTTTGAGTTTCTAATAATTCTGTTTCTACAGCTAATTTATTACTTAATTCTGTTTGTCTTATCTTTTCTTCTTCTATACTTTTTAATTCTTGCTCTCTAGCAATTTTTATTTGTTCGTTAAAATCATCTTCTATAGATAATATCTGATCTTTTTCAACATTTGGATCAATAAAAGATATTAAATGAATTCTTTCTTGAATTTTATTGTTTTCAAGTTGTTTTTGTTTAAAACTAGATTTAATTCCCATAAAACGAGCTCGCTTTTTTAACAAGCTTTGTTTAAATTGAATATTAGAGATAATTATATTTGTTCTATAAATTTCTCCCTCTGATAATTCTGAGAGAAAAAGTATATTTTTTTTATCTATATTAATTAAGGGTAAAAGATCTACGGAAATATCGCTAATATTTTGTGAGGATATATTTTGAAATTCTATTGTCAATTCAATTACATTAGTTATATCAATATTACTAGTAATATATTTTTGTTCTAAAGGATATACACTTTTACTTTGTTTCCATTTCCCTATAAGATCTCCAACAGCAAGCATCCATTCATAAGCTAAATAAGAACCTCTATTTCCAAACATTGCTCTATAAAAGTCCTTAATTCTTATCGTATTAACAGTATAATCATTGTATAAGCTAAGATTATAATTTATCCAATTATCAACAGCAGAACTTTGACCTGATACTAAATTGTTATAATTCAAACAATAAGATAAAATGATTTTATCTTTATATTTATCTAATATATTATCTTTATTAATCATATTAAATTGTGTTGATAAATTTTTTATAGAAACTGACAAATCAAGAAAAACAAAATCCACCCCTGTAGCAAATGCCATATCTAAAAATCTAGGATTAGAACTTAACTCTTCTCCTGTAAAGATAAAAAATACAGGTTTATTTTTATCTTTACTATTTATTAATTCTCTAAAATAAGCTACAGCTTGATATTCTTTCCAAATACTAAAAGCTTCAGAAATGTTAGACAAAGAGCTTTTAAAGGTTTCTGAAAATTCTTGAAATAATTCTTCATGATATTCATCAAAAAACACTCTTGAAAAGCCAACGTAATCAATATTATTATCTTTCATATGATCTTCAAAAATTAATCTCAATTCTTCTTTTCGTTTTTGATCACTTAGTGAAATAATACTTCTATCTTGAACACTTTTTCCTACATTTCTTGATAACGTATAATTGTATTTACTATTATCCAAACTTTCCATTTCTAATGCTTGTATCCATAAAGCAACATCTTGTCCTGTTTGTGAAAATGTTTTTGCTAATGATTTACTTTCTTTTAATTTTTCTATATCCCATGCACTATCATCTGTTTCAAAAATTTTTGTAATAGCAGATGGCATTATAATTGCATCTGTGTTTAATAAGTCAAACCACTTGGTAATTTCTGAAAAACTTATTTCCTGACCATTTGTAGAAAGAATTTTTCTTAATGATAATATTTCTTGTGCATCTAATCCTAAAAAAGCATAAGAATGTGGTAAAAAATATGCTGATTTTTCTGTAATAATAGTAATAGGAATTTCTTGTTCTATAGCTTTATTAAAAAGGCTTGTTTCAAAAGTAACTTTCGCTATAATGGTACCTTCATATAAACTATCCTTTAAATATAATTCATATTCAAAAACATTTAATTCTTCATTAAAAATCATTTCAAATATTTCTTGATCAAAGATATTTTTTAATGACTCATTTTTTTCGTTATATATTTTTATAATAGGTATAATATTGGTAGTTAATACCCCTCTTTCTTTATCTACAACACCTAATTTAAAATTTATTTTTTCATATTTATTATAAGTGACTTTATCACTTACAAAAAAAGTATATTGATCCTCTTGCATTTGAGTAGAAATTTTTTCTTTAGAAAACATTGTTATAGATGAGAAATCTGGAAAAGATTGTAACATTTCTTGATAACTTCTATTTGCAAAAGGTTTAAATAAAAATGGTGATATAATTAATATTAAAGATATTATGCTTAAGATAATAACAGATCTATTATTTTTCAGACTCATGGTTCACCTCTTTTTTATTTAATCGCTCAAAAAATTTTGTAATAGGAATCACCACTAAAAAAGAAATTACGATATTAAAAACTATAACTATTATTATTATATGTATATATGATATTAAATAACTATACAATACAAAAAACAAAGCCATTGACGACAAGGATGTTGCTATAGTATATAAACTTAAACCTAAAGCACTGAAAAAAAATGGCATTCTAAAACTCCTAGTATTGGATAAAATTTTCTTTATAACTCTTTACAAATTGTTTATAATTCTATTATAATATATTTCGTATTCTATAATCGGAACTATGTAAATAAACTGAAAGGATTTTTTAGTGCTAAACAATCAAAAATGGGATGTTATTGTTGTTGGTGGAGGTCATGCTGGTATCGAAGCATCTCACGCCTCTGCTCGTATGGGTGCAAAGACATTACTCTTAACTTCAAACATCGATTTACTAGGTCATATGTCCTGCAATCCTTCTATTGGTGGTATTGGTAAAGGTCAACTCGTAAAAGAGATAGATGCTCTTGGTGGTTTGATGGGTATCGTTGCCGATCAAACTAGTTTACAATTTCGTCGCCTAAATACCAAAAAAGGTCCTGCTGTTCGTTCTTCTCGTTCTCAAGCTGATAAAGTAGCTTATCGATCATTAATGCAAAAACTAATGTTTCAACAAGAAAATCTTACTATTATTCAAGAAGATATTCGTGATATCATTGTATCTAAAGATACTATTATTGGCGTGATTGGTCAACTAGGACAAGAGTTCTATGCTAAATCTATTGTTATCACACCAGGTACTTTTTTGGATGGACTTATCCGTATTGGTGATTTTTCTACTCCATCAGGTCGTATGGGTGAAGGCTCATCTATTGCCCTTGCTCGTCGTATTAAAGATCTTGGCTTCAAAACACCTCGATTCAAAACGGGTACACCTCCTCGCTTGGACAGAAGAACAATAGACTTCTCCAAAACCGATGCTCATGCTGGAGATGTACTTCCAAGACCATTTTCTTTTAGAACAGATTTTGAAACCTTTAATCCTTCTCAAGAATTTTGTTACCTTACCCATACTTCAGAATTAACTCATCAAATCATCAAAGATAATATTCACAAAGCACCTATGTATTCTGGAGATGTAGACGCCACTGGTGTTCGTTATTGTCCCTCTATAGAAGATAAAGTGATGAAATTTCCCGATCACGCACGCCATCATGTTTTTTTAGAACCAGAAAGTTTTTACACAGGAGAAATTTATCCTAATGGACTTTCTAATGCTCTCCCTATAGATGTTCAAAAAGAATTATTACGCAGTATTCCTGGATTAGAAAATGCAGTAATGACTAGACCTGCTTATGCTATAGAACATGATTATATAGATCCTACAGAACTTACCCCTTGGCTAGAAACTAAAAAGATCAAAAACTTATTTCTTGCTGGACAAATCAATGGTACAACAGGTTATGAAGAAGCTGCAGCTTTGGGGATGATTGCAGGAATTAATGCAGCTCTTAAAGCCGGAGATAGTGATCCTTTTATTCTTAGTCGAATGGAAAGTTATATTGGAGTCATGATAGATGATCTCACCACGCTCGGTACTATAGAGCCTTATAGAATGTTCACCTCTCGTGTTGAGTATCGATTGATTATCAGAGAAGACAATGCTGATGCTCGCTTGACACCTTTGGGCTACAAACTAGGGATCATTGACAAAGAAACATTTGATAACTGTCAAAACAAATATGCTAAAGTACAAAATAGTTTAGAATTTTTAGATAATACTTTTGTGACTCCCTCAGAAAAGCTCCACATTATTTATAAAGAATTAAATACTTCTATCCCATCAAAAAGTCTTTCCTTAACAGAATTATTAAGAAGACCTGAAGTCACTCTAGAAAACATGCGTAAAGTATTACCACAAAAAGATATTAATATCCCTGAACTCAATTATTTGGAAGAAGAACAAGTTTCTATAGAAGTCAAATACAAAGGCTATATAGATGATGAACTCAACAGGATTTCCCAGCTAAAAAACATAGATGATATGGTTATCCCTGAAGATATGCCTTATGATAGAATATCAGGATTAAGACTAGAAGAAATAGAAAAATTATCTCAATTACGTCCTCATACCCTTGGACAAATATCTCGTATCCCTGGTATTAGACCTGCTGCTATTCATATTATTTCTCTTATACTAAAATTTAAGGGAGAAAAAGGAATGAATGAAAATGCAATCAATGCTCCTACTTGGGGACATAGCTCTAGTGAATATCAAAAAGACTTAAAATCAGATCAAAAACCAGACAATAAATCCTAAATAAAAAAAGACCATCTTTGAGATGGTCTTTTTAATGAAAATGTTTAGTATAAATAATGTCTATTATTTTTGTGATAATAATATTATACTTATAATATCATTATTTAAGATATTAAATGAAGCATATCTCTAACAGCTCTATCAAGACCCACAAAAACAGCTCTTGAAATAATAGCATGTCCTATATTGAGGGTGTGTATTTCGGGAATAGAAGCTATCATTGCTGTATTTTCATAATGAAGTCCATGACCTGCGTTGACTTGTAAGCCTAGAGAATGAGCATAATGACTAGCATGTTTTAATTCTTCAAATATTCTTTCTTGATCTTGATCTGTAATTGCATCAGCAAATCCACCTGTATGTAATTCCACAATATCCACACCCAGTTCACTTGCTAATTTGATACTACTATCATCATGATTAATAAAAAGACTTACTTTGATATTTCTACTTTGAGCTTTGATAACAAAATCATCTAATTTATCTTGTGATGCAAAAATATCCAAACCACCTTCTGTCGTTAGCTCTTCTCGTTTTTCAGGGACTATACACACTTCTTCAGGACAAAGATCCAAAGCAACATTAATAATATCATCATAGAGAGCCATTTCCATATTCAAAGGCAAAGAACAAGCTTCTCTGATAAGATAGACATCTCTTTTTTGAATATGGCGTTGATCTTCTCTCGGATGAATAGTGAGATTGTGAGCCCCTGCATTTTGTGCTATATAAGCTGCCTGTAAAGGTTCTGGGTAAGTAGTACCCCGAGCTTGTCTTAATGTAGCTACATGATCAATATTAACGCCTAATTTTTTTTTAATAAACATCTTACCCTCCAAGAAATGGATTACTTTAAAAGTGTAACATAAGATAAAAATATAAGCAAATTATTATATTATTTACTACAAATATCAAACTAAAATGAGTTGTCTCATATAGAAACAACTCATTTTATATTTTATCTAGCTTCTCTTATAGGAATTCTTTTTCTAATACCGGCATATAAAGTCGGAACAATAAATAAAGTAAAGATCATAGAAAGTACCAAACCACCTATCATAGATGTAGCCAAAGCAGCATAGGTAACTTCTCCATCGCCTAAACCCATTGCCATAGGAAGCATTCCGCAAACCGTCGTTAATGTAGTCATACACACTGGTCTAAATCTTCTAAGTCCTGTTTTTAGAGCAGCTTCATCAGGCTCTAAACCTTGATGTAATAAAAGATTCATATAGTCAACAAGAACGATTCCATTATTAATAACAATACCAACTAGAATAACCATTCCTATCATAGAGTAAACATTTAAAGAAATATCTGTCAACCATAATAATAGCATAGAGCCTACCGCTCCAAAGGGAACAGAAATCATAATCACTAAAGGTGCTATATAAGATTCAAATAATGCTGCCATTAAAGAATAAACAATAAACATCGCTAATAAAAATGCCATTATCATCGCATAAGTACTTTTTTTACCATCTTCATAATCACCTCTAAAAACAATACGTGTTCCTACAGGGATAAAGACATTCTCATTAATTTTTTTTATTAAACCATCAACAACACCAGTAACGTCTTTTGCATAGTCACTAGGTACTGAGGCTCTAATATTTACCATTCTGGTAGAATCTGAACGCCTGATATCCCTAGGTCCATCTTGCATTACTATATCTACCAATTCTCTTAGGGGTACACTTTTTCCATTTTTCAGTGTCACTCTTAAACTTCTTAGATTTTCTATAGATAGTCTATCTTGTTCTCTAACTCTAATTCTAATATCAATAGTATTCCCTCCAACACTTGATATAGTCCCAGAATTTACACCACCAAAAGAAGTCCTAATAACACTAAATAATTCTCTAGGGCTGATTCCTGCTCGTGCTAATGATACTCTATCTGGTTTTAAAACAATTTCTGTAACCGCATCATCTGACGTGTTTCTTGGATTTTTTATACAAGGAAGTGTTTCTAATAATGCAATAATATCTTCTGAAAGTTTATGAGATTTTTCCATATCATTTCCTAGTATTTGGAGATTAAGCGATTCTCCACCACTACCACCTCTCCACATTCCTGTAGATATATAATTCTTCACAGGATATTTTGCTAAAATAGGTCTAAGTTCATCAGCAATAGTAGGAACATCCGTAGCCCTTTCATCTCTAGGAACAAGAGTAATTCGTATTCGAGCTCTATGTTCTAGTACAGCAGAAGCACTTTGCCAACTTAGTTTTACTTGTAAACTTAATAAAGTAGCTCTATCACCTAATTGAGCTCTAATATCATTTAAAATTTGTCTCGACATTTTTTCATTTTGTTCATATCTAGTACCTAAAGGATAAGTAAGACTAATAGAGATTTGACCCTCATCACTAGTTGGCATATATTCTTGACCCATTATCTTTGATAAAACAATACCTGTTAATAATACAAATAAAAGAGAAAATCCTATTAATTTTTTCTTATGGCGCATACATACTTCTAACATATTATAATAAGAACTATCCATAGCATCTAATATTTTATTATTCCAAGAGTTTGATTTTATGTCATTGTGTGTTAAAGTACAAGGAACTTCTTTAATAACTAAAGAACACAACATAGGGATCAAAGTTACAGAAATCATCAATGATGCTAATAAACCTACAACTATTGTAACAACTAGATCTTTAAATAACTGAGCCTCTCTCCCTTCTAAAAATAATATAGGAGCAAAGACTGCAATCGTTGTAAAAGTTGATGCTGTAATAGCCAAAAACACTTCTTGTGTTCCCTTTATTGCAGAACTATATTTACCATAACCTTCATCTTTGTATCTAAAAATATTTTCTAAGACCACTATTGACGAATCAACCATCATCCCTATCGCTAGTGTTAAACCTGCTAAAGAAATAGTATTAAAACTTAAGCCAGTAAAGTACATAGCAATTAAAGTAATAATTATAGAAGTAGGAATAGAAACAAAAACAACTAATAAAGATCTCCAATCCCATAAATAAAAGAAAATAATTAATAAAGCAAATAAACCACCTTGCAAAGCAGAATTAATAACACTTTTTAAAGATCTATCAATTTCACTAGCAGAGCTATACATTTCTAACACTGAAACATTTGGAGGAAGCTGTCTTCCTAATTCATCAAGATATTTATAAACTCTTTTTGCCACTTCAACAGTATTAGCTTCCGAGGTTTTAGTAATTTCTAAAATCACAGAACTCCGTCCTGTTTTGACAGGGGTTTCATCTTCAAGACCTGGTGCTGCAATAAAAGTCAAACCATTATCTTCATTCGAGCCATAAGTTATTTCTGCAATATCTTTAAGAAAGATGGGTATACCACCTCTATAAGCAATTACAATATTACGAAATCCTTCTAAAGTATCTATTTCTCCATCAACACGAACTCCAAATTTGTAAACGCCTTGAGAGACACTACCCCCAGCTGAAGAAAAATTATTAGCAGAAATAACTCCTGACATCACTTCTGTACTAATATTATAAGCTTGTAATCTATTTTGAATTAATTCTACATGGACTTCTGTTTGAATACCACCTGAAACCTTAACTTCACCCACGCCAGGAATTTGTTCTAAGTTTTTTTTAACTCTATGTTCTGCAAAATCATACGCAGTAGCAGGGTCATCGATACCGACAATCACAAATCCCATAATAGGAGAATCATCACTAGAAAATTTATATATTTTTGTATTTCCAACATCATCAGGAAAAGTAGATTTAGCAATATCTATTTTTTCACGAACATCAAAAATAGCATCATCTAAATTAGAGCCCCACTCATATTCTAAACGAACAGAAGAACTCCCTTCTCTAGAAGTCGAGGTTATTTTTTTGATTCCATCAAGCGTAGACAAAGCTCCTTCTAAAGGACGAGTAACAGCAACTTCTACTTCTTCAGGCCCTGCCCCAGAATAAGAAGCACTAACAGTCAAAACTGGAGATTCTATTGTTGGTAAAAGATCCACAGGAATTTTAAAAGCAACTAAAATACCCATAACCATTAATACAGATAAAAGCATAGACATAGCTATGGGTTTTTTGACAGATAAATCTATAATAGACAATTTAAACCCCTTTGAATTAATTAATTAAAATGAAAAATAATAATCATATAACTTATACAATAACAAGTCTAATTTTTAGTAAAAAGATTCGATTTTTATATATAAATATCATTATCATAACATCTTACTAAAAAATATTCAATACATAAAAATAAAATATTTATATGATTTTATTTAAACAATAAAAAACCTTATACTATTTTAAGAACAATATAAGGTTTTTTATTTTTATATATTTTTAAAATATTTTACTCTGTCGTTGTTATTTCATCATCATTATAAAGTTTATAATGTTTTTTATAAAATACATAACATCCTATTAAGGCAAAAACAGGAAGTACATACATTAATACTTTAATAGTAGTTAATGCCATTTCTGTCTGTGGCTGGTTTGCCACGTATCCTGATAAGGATAGAGATATTCCTATAAACCATCCTGTAAAAGCAGAGGCTGCTTTAATAAGAAAAGTTCTAAGTGAATTAATAACACTTTCGTTTCTTGTTCCTAATTTTTTAGCACCATAGTCAACAACATCTGCTATCATCACAATAGTAGCACCTAAAAGAAAACTTTCTCCTACCCCTAAAAAGATAGTTCTGATAAAAATAACAATTAAACTATTAGGAAAGAAATTACTAAAGATACCAAAAGTAGTATGCCCTAATACTGGTAAAAAGATACCTAATGCAAATAAATTTTTTCTACCAACAAGCTTTGTGAGGAAAGGAAAAACAAACAATCCACCAATAGTAATCAATCCTGCAAATCCTTGAGCAAAAGAGAATAAATTAGTATCACCCACTACATATCTAAAATAATAAATAGAAGAGTTACTTCCCAATCCTTTAGCTAAATTATATAATAATACAAATACAATATATATAAGTAATTGATCATTACTTTTTATAATATTTATAGCTTCTTTAAATCCTATTTTGTTTGCTTGAGTAATCGTACCTTTATTTGATGTAGTCTTAAGAACAAATAACATCCACACGGTAATAATTACAAATATAATAGCAATAATTACAGATAGATAAAAATACCCTTGAGATTGCATTTGAGGATCTTCACTTCCACCACTAAGTTTTGTGATCACTGTTAGTCCAAAAGCTCCCACAAGTAACCAAGCACCATTAGCAAAAATACCAAGAATAGACGCTAATTGTGTTCTATCTTCTTGCTCTCTAGCAACAGAAGGTAACATTGCCCAAAAAGGAATATCCATCAAAGTATATGTCATACCCCATAAAATGTACATAATAGAAATATAAACATACATATTAGTAACAAAAAATGGTTTTGAAAACAAACCTACTAACACAACTGCATTTAATAAAGTTCCTACCAAAATCCAAGGTTTAAATTTACCCCAACGAGATTCTGTATTATCAATAATAACTCCCATCACAGGATCATTAAAAGCATCCCATAATCTTGCTACTAAAAACAACGTTCCTACAAAAGCAGGATTCATTCCATGCACATCTGTCAAGTATATCATTAAAAAAAGATATACTATAGTAATAGCAAAATCTTTACCAAAAGCCCCCGCTCCATATGCCATTTTCTCATTAAAGCTCAACACAATAAATTCCACCTATTTTTTTATAATTATTTATTACTATTTAAAATCTTTTTTTATATTCATCCATTTTAATAATCTTTTCTGTCAAACGAGATTCTTCTAAGGCAAAGGCAATAAGATGACTTTGAATAGATTCTGTTGCTGTTGTAAGAGCTTTTCCTTGCCCATTAGTTGCTTGAAGAAAATCTTCTAAGAATCTACTATCTCCACCACCGTGTCCTGCATAACCATGTTTTGAATTGCTAACAGCCTCTGCTGATGGATGAGATAATACAGAAGCTCCATTTCTATAAGGCCCGTCACCTTCTCCAAACTTTGACAATTCTACCACATCATCTGTCATATTAGCTCTGATTTGACCATGAGATCCCATGATATTAATAGTACGATTGATTTTATCGGTAAAGGCACTTAAAGAGAATGTTATATTAACACCATCTTCTAGTTCCAAAATAGAAGACATACTATCACAGACATTATTATCACAATAGTATACACATCTACCGTGTGGTCCTTCTTGAAGATCTTTTTCTAAAGTATCTAACTCACCTGTAGCTGTTACAGATTTTGCAAAGCCACCTGTTGTAAGATATGTTTTTATAGAATAAGGACAAGTTTCGTATACAGAACATTTTTTGGTACAACGTTCTTGAGCTCCAGCTGGTGCATTTTCTTTTGTGAAATGTTTTAGAGATCCAAATCCCGCTACTTTAGTACAATTAATAGACCCTGTAAGATACATTAAAATATCTAAATCGTGACAACTTTTTGACATAATAATAGGATTACTTTTTTTAGTATTATTCCAAGTTCCTCTAACAAAACTATGAGCCATGTGGAAAGAACCAATATTTTCTGTATGTTGAATTGCTTGAATTTTACCAATTTCTCCAGTATCAATTAATGATTTTATTTTATTAAAAAACGGAGTATAACGTAATACATGAGCAACAAGAACAACTCTATCTTTTTCTTTAGCAAGTTTTGCAATATCGATACACTCTTGAGGTGTTGGTGCAATAGGTTTTTCGAGTAACAAATGATAATTTTGTTCTAAACATGCCATTGCAGGTTTGTAATGATCATGATCCGAAGTACAAATCATCACTCCATCAACATCTTTATTCTTGAGGTATTCTAACATTGGTTCCCAAGATTCAAAAACTGCTTCACTAGGAATATTATGTTTTTTAGCATGATATTCTCGTTTTTCTTTTATAGGCTCGGCGATAGCAATAATATCTGCTAAATGATTGTTTTCTTCAAACCATCCACTATAACTCATCGTCCATCTAGTTCCAGCACCAATGAGTGCATATTGTACTTTTTTCATAACTCACCTTCTTTTCAATTTTTTTATATTAATTTTCTTCTACTAATATTATGACTAAAAAATAAAATAAAATCAATAGAAATCATATATTTTAAAAAAAACAGTTTAAGTACATATAAAACAAACACATAAACAAACACATCAATATATTTGGGTGTTTTAACTTACATATAGAGCGATAAAACATATTTTATATTTTATATAAAGTTTTATATAAAATATAAAAACCTTTTATCTTGGTGTTTTTATCTTTAAAGATGATTTTTATATTATTTTAGATATTAGGCTCTTGTGATAATCTTGGTAGATTTTCATATTTTTGTTTTATATCATTTTTAGATTCTGTTTTTTGATACTCTCTAAAAGGGGTAAGATTGTATTCTATCTCATTAACCATATTATGGAAAGTCATTATATCACCAATTTTAACTTTATTATCATTATCAAAAACTTCTGCCAATTTGCCCCAATCACACTCTTCTACATTAGTGATAAGATATAATTCCTTTCCTATATCACTTAGAGAGTAACTAGACAATTGAAATCTATCAGATTTAATTATTTGTTTTCCCGACAATAACATGTCTCCCTTTTTTAATGTGACATTTCTATTTCCTATCAGTAAGCCGAGATGTTCTAAATGTTGTAAATCTATAGGGTGAATTATATTATAGATATAGGGGATTGTATTATTATTTATCACATAGGGTAGTATCATATTAAAAATATTCGCATCTCTCGTGGATAAGGTTTTAACAAATTCCATCGTACGGATAGAGATAGTGTGAGGGTTTTGCATTTCCTGCACCAATATTTTAGCCCAAAAATTTCGGAGATCATCTCTCCTCATATCATCAGAATATTTATCCCAATAATGAAAAAACTCTTCATTAAAATAATTTTTATCTGTATCTTTTCCTATGACTAGATCTTCTAAGCTTAGGTTTTTGTTTCTTAGCTCTTCGGTGAAACAATCAAATAATTTTGCCTGTTGTTGTTCTCTATCAGCTTCTTTGCGAGCCTCTATTTTAAGTTTGAGATCATCTATATTTTCAAAATAAACTATCTGTTTTTTAATAGGATCATATTTTGCTAATCCATTATTCATAGCTATTTTATCTTGTTCTTTCTGATGTTCACACATAGCCTTATGATAGAATTGTCCTATCAAATAATCTCCAAATTTAGGCATTGCATAAAACACGCTTCCTATTTGGCTTACTAATTGATTAAAGTCTCCTGTAAGTTTTGTATCAATTTTAGGTGCTGGTAAATTGTTATTTTCATCCATATTCATTCCTCTTAATAATTAACTAACTATATCATAACATATAGCACCGAAAAATCAAGAGTACACTAAAGAATAATTTAAACGAAAAAAAAGACAGATAGTATTATACTACCTGTCTTTTTTGAACATAATGTTCTTTTATAAATTTTAATCTTCTCTAATTACAAATGGGAATCGTTTTCGGATTCCAGCATAAGCTGTAGGAACAACTAGGA
>CAMQSH010000018.1 GCA_947036575.1 uncultured Brevinema sp.
AATACTAACTTTCTCTTTATACAATACTTTCTTTAAGTATTTACTATATTTAAGTCTCTAGCTATATTTTTAAGTAAAGTTTCAAAAAAAATACATATTTGTATATTATCTAATTCTATATCAGCTTCGT
This sequence comes from uncultured Brevinema sp., assembly GCA_947036575.1. Classification (GTDB taxonomy): domain Bacteria; phylum Spirochaetota; class Brevinematia; order Brevinematales; family Brevinemataceae; genus Brevinema_A. The sequence goes on from CAMQSH010000018.1 coordinate 131, forward strand.
CATGTTTTATAGTTATGTTTGCAATTTCATGATCATCTTTATTAGCATGTGTATAGTCATCTCTTATCTTTATAAAAGATTCAAACACTTCTTTTACAGGATACTGATTTTGGCTAATAACACCAAGTATAACTTCTCCTAGAGATAAAGAAATTCTCATTATCTCTAGATTTATATAAAAACGTTCCATTAATTTAGCAATTTCTGTCCATGAAGAGGTAGGTAAATAATTAATTCTATCTTGATACTCTTCTATAATCGTATTATAAATTTCTGAATTAATTGTTTTATTATCTATATACTGTATAAGTAAACCGTGATTTTTTTTGTCTCAAATTTTAGATCTTTATGAGTTCTATGTTTGACTAAATATGCTAGATATTCTTTACAAAAAATATCGTATTTTTTTGCATTATCTATTGAATCCCATAGGCTTATATATTTATGTAGTATTTTTCTTAATGCTCTTTGAAATTCTGTGTATATTAATAATGTTTTACTTTTATTAATAATTCTTCGGTAGTCATCTATAAATTCACATGATTCTTGTAATACTGTGTCTAGACTTATCAAATATTCTGTTTCTTGTTTATAATATTCAATATATTCTCTGTACGGTATATTCTATACCTTAAGTATTTGATTTAGTTTTGTAAACCATATACCCATACGACTATTAATGTTTTTAATTCCTGAAGTACCCGCACTGATGGCATTAACAAAATCTACATCTTCACACAGAGTTGTTAATAAATTTTTAATTTCTTCACTATTATTTATTAATAATTCTTTTTTATCTATTGAAATATAGTGTAAAAAACTACTACTAATAATATCAACTAATGCACTATTAATCGTTTTTGTCTGTTTATCTGGACGTCTAAAACTTCTATCTGCAAATATATTATTTACAATTTCTAGCATTTCTAGTAGTTGTTTTATTAAGACATCAACTGCATCTTGTTCCATTTCCCGATTCTTTCTCATATAAGCGTTTAAAAAGAGTTTCATATTACCACGATATACAAAATCATTTTCAACAGTTTCTTTTTTCAACTGAAACATATCATAATCCATAGCATTATAAACTGCTAACATTCGTACCAATAATTCCATATCTTGAAATCGTATATGTCCACCTTCTTGAGTATTTATAATACTTCTCACAATACTATGACCTCTAAGTTCTTTCAAAGCATTTGATAAATTCCCTCTGTACATACAGTTACGCAATTCTTGAGCATTTAAATCAGTAGCACCTTGATTTATTCGCATAAAAACATCAAATTTGATATCATGATCTGATTCTTTTGTGATCACAATAAAAGGAATCGATGAGTTTACTAACAATTTATGTGCATGTTCATGTTGATGTTCTAAATCTTCTATATTCAATCCATTTAACATAGGGAGTGACTCTAAATTTTTCAATCGAAGCTTTCCAGATAAAAAACTATAAATTGTATATACTCGTTGCTGTCCATCAATTATTTCATATTCAGCACCAGCTTCTGTTTCTGAACAGTAAATAGTAGGTATAGGGATTTTTAATAATAAAGATTCTATCAATCTTGAAGCTTTTGTGACATCCCAAATATAAGAACGTTGGTATTCTGAATTAATTCTATATGTTCCATCTTCATAGAATGATTTTATAGTTAATAAATTAGGTTTTTCATGATCCATAAATAAATTTCTTTTTCTGGGGACTTCATCAAATATAATAGGATCATTATTATTATTTTCATCAGATAATGCAATTTTTTCTTTTATTTTAATAAACATAATATCTTGTGTTGCCAATACCAAAATTTCTGCTGGAGTACGACTTAAATTGATACTGTGTGTTAGTACAGGGGTACTTTCAAGTATGTCTTCTATACTAATAGTTTGTATACCATCTTCTTCATATTCATCTAATGATATATCTATATTTAAAAATTCTCTATAAGGTATGCGGGTAATAATCTCATCTTTTTTAATATTTTGAAAAATATTCCATTCAGTATCACTCATTTTCATTCTCCTTAAAATCCTAATTTATTTTATCTATTTAAATTAAACCACATCTATTACACCTTCAGCACTCAAAACCAATATCGAAAAAACCACCAACGCAAATATATTCTTCTCTATCTATCAAACATTCTCTATCAAACAAGGGGATCAAGATATTCCTTTTTATGGCTCTCTACCTTCTGATTTCTTTGATCTTATTATTATTGACGAATGTCATCGAGGTGGAGCTAATAAAGAAAGTTCTTGGGGAGATATTTTAGAATATTTTTCCCCTGCTGTACAAATAGGATTAACCGCTACTCCCAAAAGAAAAGATAATATTGATACTTATGAATATTTTGGAGAACCTCTTTATATTTATAGTCTAAAAGATGGAATTACAGACGGACATTTAACTCCTTTCCGAGTGGTGAAATATGAATCTAATATTGATGATTATCAATATATGGCAGGGGATACGACACTAACAGGAGAACTTGATAAAAACAAAAAATACCCCAAAGAAGAAATGAATCGTAAAATCACTATTGAAGCAAGAGAACGATTTTTGATACAACAATTCCTCAATAACATGAAACTTTATGAAAAAACAATTGTTTATTGTAACAATCAAGCACATGCCGCTGATGTTCGCAATCTTATCAATCAAGTTCTTAAAAATACTCATATTGATTATTGTGTGCGTGTTACTTCTGCTGAAGGAGAAAGAGGGGATAATTATCTTAAATTATTCCGTGATATTGATAAACAAAGACCTGTAATCCTAACGACTTCCCAAAAATTAACGACAGGAATTGATGCTTGTAATGTCAGGCATATTGTTTTATTTAGAAAAGTTAATACAATGATAGAATTTAAACAAATCATAGGGCGAGGAACACGCTTATATGATAAGAAAGAATATTTTACGATCCATGATTTCTATGAAAACTGTCATCATTTTTATGATCCTGAATGGGATGGAGAACCTATAGAGCCAGAACCTCAAACACCAAGAGAAAAATCAACCAACGATAAACAATTAGAAAAAACAGAACCCATAAAACGCCCTATAAAAATAGAAGTAAAACTATCAGATGGTAGAATACAAACATTTCGAGTAAATCAAACATCCTTATTTTATGGAAAAGGTGGAGAGATCTTATCTGCTCAAGAATTTATTCAGCATTTATTTGATATTATGCCGACCTTCTTTAATAATGAAAAACACTTAAAAGAAATATGGACAGATATAGGTACAAGAACACTTCTACTCGATCGATTAGCAGAAGAAGGATTGTCTTTAGAAATACTTATCGAAGTACAAAAAATAATAGAAAGTGAAAACAGTGATGTTTTCGATGTGTTGGAATATTTTGCTTATAACAAAACACCTGTCCCTAAAACAAAAAGAGCTGATGTTGTAAGACGAAAATTATACAATTCCCTTTCTGAAGAACAAAAAGAATTTATTGAGTATCTACTGGATCAATATATTAATGAAGGGCATGGTATTGTTGATATAACTCGTATGCCTGAATTAATGAAAATCAAATACCATTCTTTTCATGATGGTTTAGGTTACCTCAAGATTGATACCAAACAGTTGGAATCATTATTTTTTAATATGCAAGAGGGATTATATAGCCCTCAAGAATAGAAGATATTAGAGATAGAAATCATTTAAAACAAAAAAAGGACAAAGCATTATACTTTGTCCTTAGCTTGCACCTCTGTAGGTTTCTATAAATAATCAATCAATCAATAAAAGAGCAATCCCACCCAAAATTAACTGGGTGGGATTGCTTCATTATGGAGTTAAAACTAATGGGCAGTCACCTCTCGCACCCTAGCGTAGCATGGGTGCTAGTTAGTTTCATCTGAGCTTTGGTTTTAGTTGACAAATATTTTATCTCTCTCTATACTTTAAAGATATAAATTAAGAAGGATCTCCTATGAAATATTTAATAAAAGTAGCTTTATTAACAATAACAAACTGTATAGTGATTTTCTTAGTAGTTACCAAATGTACTGATAAAAAGCAAATTACTGAGCCTATCGTGGCAGAACCTAAGTACGAAATACGTAAAAATGTAGCTATGCCTACAACTATAGAGTGGTCTTCTTATGATGAATCTAAACCACATACAAAACTATCTTACAGTAACAACCTCGATATTATGCTTGTAGAAAGTAGCTTCAATAGTGTGCTAAGTGATCTTTTAGGGGGAGTTGGTAAACTAGGTTTTTATAATGTTGTATATTGGGACTCTAATAATAATACTTACTATACAGTAACTAATAAATTTTTATTTGATAGACCTATTCCTGTTACTAATACTAACTTTGTATATGCTCTTAATAATCCTAATCAAATTGAACCTGTTTTTTATCCCGATTATCAAGAAATATTCCCTGATACTAAAGCACCTCTTCTCTATATTGGTGATCTTTCTTCTCCTTTAGAACGGGTTTATCTCGATCCAACAAATCAAGTCTACTATATTAAAAAACTGGATTCTTTTGATACTTCTGTCTATGAAGAAATGACTTACACTAATGATGGAGAATATAATCATCTATATAAACTTGTTACTAATAACACACCTCCTATTTATCCTGCTATGTTTACTAATATTAGGACATATGATGATGGTAAAACAAGGATTATTCCTTATCTAAAATACACTAATGAAAACAATCAAGTATTTGGTTCTCTTAACTATAATACTGAACCACCTTATGCAATTAATTATCCTCCTATATTATATTATAGTAGTGATGATCTAATAGTAGTAAATAAAATAAGTGAATAAACAATTATTTATACTCCACATGAAAATTACCTGATGAATAAGGGTCTTTAGCAGTTAAACCGTAATCTTTTAATATTTCATTAAAGTCACGATGTTGGCTATTATTGTTTTTACTAAAGTCTACGGCTTTTCTTTTTGTATGATTTGATAAAACATTAGATACTCCAATCCACTTTTCCAAAATTATTTTTGCTTGGTCTTTATTGCCTTTCAATGAGATATGAGTTTATCTTTTAAAGTATTCAATAATACTTTTTATAATGTTTTATCGTATTCTTTATGATTTTTAAGTATTTTGAATCCTGAATATAAACTGAGTAAGGATAGATATAAAATAGGAATACCTGCTAATGTTCCTATTCTTTTTGTTAGATTGATAGCATTGCTCAAATTATCAAGAGTCCCTAAAATAGAAAACAAAGTAACAGCAGATATTAAAATAATCCAAAAAACTCGCATTTTTTTAGGGGCATCTATTGTACCACTGGTATTTTTGACAGTGACATAGCTAATAGAGTTTACTATAGAATCTAATAAAGTAGCCATAGATAAGAAAATAACAATAATAAATATAACATTGATAAATTCTGTTAATGGAAGTGTTTCAAAAAAGGTATAAACACCACTTTCAAATCCATATTCTTTGATAGAATTAATTATACTCATATCTTTCATATCAGCATAAATTGCAGCTCCGCCAAAGACAACAAACCATAAAAATCCTGAAGCTGCCATCGTAAGAAGATTAACGGAGACAAATTCTTTTAAAGTACGCCCATAAGATATTTTAGCAAAAAACATTCCTAATAAAGGTGCATATGATAACCATACAGCCCAGTAATAAATGGACCAATCAATAGCCCAATTTGAATTTTCTATAGGGCTTGTTTGAAAAGATAGGGTGAAAAAGTTTTGAAGATAATAGCCTAGAGATGTCGTAGCTAGTGAAGCTATAAAAGATCTATTGGTAAATAATAAAACAAATACTAAGAGAAATATATAAAAATAAGCGTTAATTTGAGCCACTCTTTTGAGTCCACCTCTTATGCCTTTGAGATTTATATATAGTACAAAAACAGTAAAGAACAAAATAATTCCTGTAAGACTAGTGCCATTAGTAGGCAGTCCAGAAACAACTCCTAAACCTTTGTTAAGTAGGAGAACACTTTGTCCAAAATTAGAGGCAACACCACCAATAATAGCAACAGTACAGATCGTATCAATAATATCCCCTACCCAAGATTCAGTTTTATTTTTGAATATGGGGTATAAAATAGAACTGATGCGATCTGATAATTTAGCATTGTGGATTGCAAATCCAAGTAGTACTCCATAAAAACAATATAAAGCATAGGGTGTTAAGGTCCAATGTAGAAATACTTGAGCCATAGAAGCAATAGCAGCTTGTTCTGACCCAGGTCTAAATCCCCACTCACTAGGAGGTGATCTAAAGTGCCACACAGGTTCTGCGATTCCCCATATAACAATACCCACAGCAATTCCAGAACATAGGGTAATGACTACCCAAGAAAAGGTGCTAAATAACGGTTTGGCATTTTCTCCTCCAAGACGAATAGAACCATATTGTGAAAAACCAACATACAAGGTAGCAAATAACAAAAGTAGACTAACTATTTGAAAAAGCCACCCTATATGTTTGAGAAACCAAACAGTGATAAGATCCATATTCTTTACTAAGAGCAGAGAGTCTTGTAAACCTAGAATAATAAATATTACACATACAGTAACTAGAGGAATAAATACATTCCAGCGTATAGCTTGTTTCATAAAAACTCCTTATTATTAATGATATAGATTTTATATTAACTTATATAAAAAATAAGTGGTGAACTAAAAATTTACCACTTATTTTGGTATAGATATTTATTTTGATCCGAATATTTCATGAGATTTTTGTAAAACATTATTAATAGCTGTAGGAATAATTGAATACACTTCTTCATTAATGCGAGTGTATAGAATATGATTTTCTTCTATAGGAGGGAAAATATCTTTTATTCTCACCATTTTGGAGACAGCTGTTTTGAAATCAGGATATATTCCTATAGCAACTGCAACACATATTGCAGCACCAACTCCAGCAGCACCATTATTCTCATTTCTATAAGAAGGACATCCAAATACATCAGCAATAATTTGCATAAACACATCACTATTTGAACCACCACCAGATACAAGTACTTTTCTATTAGTAATATTTAATTCTTCATACATAGGTTTAATATTATTATACATTGTATAGGTAATAGCTTCGAGTAAAGCTCTATAAATATGAGCTCTAGTATGTCTAATATCAAATCCTATTATAGTACCTCTTTTATGGAGTTCTGAAGGTTTTGGTAACCATTCTAAAACCATCATAAGTCCACCACTACCTGCAGGAACATTCTGAGCTTCTAAACCTAAATATTCTTCGGCAGAGATGTTTTTTTGTTCTGCTTTAGCAACAAGGTCTATATTAAGAAGATCTTTTAACCATGTTATCATCCACATACCACGACGTATTCCAGACATACTCTCGTACATATAAACACCGGGAACAGAAGAAGTAGTAGTCCAAAAGCTTTTAGAATCAGAAATATAATCATATCCTAAAGTTAGGGCAGAAATATAAGTGCCTAAGGAAAGCACAATAGTACCTTCTTTAGTTTGAGCATCTCCTAGGTTACCACTTTCAGCTTTTCCAGAAGGAGAAACAGGTAAAATACCAGTACCTAAAGTTTCTGCTCCTTTATCATTTGCGGTAGCAACAACAGGTAGCCCTTCTGGCAGTCCTGTTAGTCGAGCTGTTTCTTTAGTAATATAGCCTAAAATTTCACCAGGTTGTTTTAGTTCAGGAAGCATATCCACAGGAATATTCATATCTTTTATTACTTTAGGGTCAGTACTCCATTGCCATGTTTTGAAATCAAAAGGCCAGTTACCTTCATAATTAGCAGAAGTATCTTTGAATTCTCCTGTTAAACGATGGGTAATGTATGCAGAAGTTTGACAAACAAAGCTTACCTCAGGATTGTCATGTTGAAACACATTAGCAATTCGTAAATCCATCCAGTTAATAATATTTTCAGCTAAAGAATAGTCCTTTTTTAATAATACACGACAACAACGAATCTCACAAATTCCTACGCCAACAATATCTTTAATATTTCCAGTAAATTGATCTAAAGCAATTTTAGTTGCACCTTGTAAGGCATCCCATAAATCATCACCAGGATGTTCTGCAATACCAGGTGTTGGGCAATACAAATGTTTAAGATTTTGCTTACCTTCACAAATCAGTTTCCCTTCTATATCAAAAACACTGACTTTAGTACTTTGTGTACCACCGTCTATACCTATTAAATATTTCATGTTTTCTCCTTGATTTTAAAATTTAATTATCGAACGCGATATCCACCGTCGACATCAAGGAGTGTTCCGTTGATATAGCTAGCAGCATTACTTGCAAGAAAAACAGTAGCACCCATAAGATCTGAAGTAAATCCCCAACGATCAGCAGCGATATGGCTTAATACACGTTGATTTGCTTCTGGGTTATTACGAGTTTTTGTTGTTAGCTCTGTAGCAAAATACCCTGGAGCAATAGCATTTACATTGATATTAAATTGAGCTAATTCATCACAATAAGCTTTTGTTAATCCAGCAATACCGTGTTTAGTAGCAGCATATGCAGGACTCCATTGTCCACCTAAATAAGAAAACATAGAACCAATATTAATTATTTTCCCACTTTTTTGAGGAATCATAAACTTAGCACATTCGTGGATCATTTCAAAAGCAGCAGTTAGATTAATGGCAACCATTGGATCCCATTTGGATCTATCAAATTTTAATACGTCTGGCTCATTAATACAAATACCAGCACAATTTATAAGAATATCTACAGAACCGTAAGTTTTTACACAAGTTTCTACAACTGTCTTGCAAGAGCTTTCTTTAGTTATATCAGCCTTAATAGAATGGTATTTGACACCCACTTTTTCAATTTCAGCTTTAAAGCTTCCATCATCATCCATAATAGTTGTGACAAAAATATTAGCTCCAGCTTTAGCTAAAGCCATTGAAAAAGCTTGTCCTAACCCTGTATTACCACCAGTGATAATAGCATTTTTACCCTTAAGAGCAAAAAAATCCATACTGAATTCTGTTATTTTTTGGTCGTCTTTAAACATGACAGACCTCCTAAATTAAATTGATATATTTTATATATTAAACAATATATCAATATTATTATAGTGTAATTGACAAATATTTCAATGTTTAATTTTAAAAAAAAATATATTAGTCTATGTAATTAAAAGACAACAACTTAATACAAATATTATATATCAATAATATTTAATAACAATTAATATTATTGATATATAATATTTTTTCATATATAATATTATATATGAAAAAAATAGTAGATAAAAAAGAAGTCTTAGTATATATTTACCAATATATTGAAGTTCCAATTAAGGACATATTAAGTGTTTTTAATATAAGTGAATCCACAGCTCATCGAGTTTTGAAACAACTTGTTCAAGAACACTGGATAACGATAGAACAACATATTATATATTATAAACCATTCACATTCTTTCCTTATATAGAAAAAGAAAAAGCAATTTTAACTAATGCCCTTGCATGGAATGCCACTAAAATTATTAATGAGGGTGATGTTATTTGTCTTTCTGGAGGTTCAACAACAATAGCCGCCATGCTACCTTTTATTATACTAACAAAAAAAAATATTACTATTATTTCAAACTCATCTTTAGTATTTCAATACTATCTATCACTTTACCCTAAAGCTTTGAAGCAAAACATTAAACTCCTGGCTATAGGGGGAGTATTACGACAAGAGTTTAATTCTTTCGGTGGTGAATATGCTGATGAAATCATTGCTCATTTTAATATTTTAAAAACATTTTTAGGGGCTGAAAGTCTTGTTGTTAATCAAGGTGTTTTTACGAATATATTGGCAGAATCTTTTATAGAAACAGCCTTTATGAAGATATCTAAAGCAACTTACCTTGTAACAGCAAGCAGTAAATTTAGTATAAAAGGTAAGTATAAATGGGCAGACTGGGGACAATTTCGAGGAATTGTTAGTGATTATAATTTAGAAATATTCAAAAAAAACAAAGATTTTGAGATTTATCAGGTAGATATTGATGATCTTTGGCAATAAAAAAACTCTTCATATAGAAGAGTTTTTTTTGTATATTGCTTTATAATAACACTTTATAATATTTTTATTATTTATTATAGTTCTATTGACATTTATGTCAAAAAAGTTATAATTATATTGAATAATCATTCAACTAATGATTTTAATTAATAAAATATTCACATATTTATGTGAAAAGGAGTTTTTTATGTCTATGGCTCGTGAAGACATTGTCAAAAATCTAAAGTCTATTATTGGAGACAATAAAATTTATACAGACTTACCTACTTTACAAGAAAGTAGTAGGGATCGTTTTTTAAAATATCCTGCAGCGCATGGTATTTATGTAGCTCCTCTTGCTTCTGCCTTAGTAAAAGCAGAATCTGTAGAAGATGTTGTTAAAGTATTAAAGTTTGCTAACGAACATTCATTAAATATTGTTCCTAGATGTGGTGGTACAGCTACAGAAGGTGGTTTAGAATGTGGTATTATAGATTCTATTGTTCTCGATTGTGCTAGTATGAATAAAGTGATTAAAATTGATCCTTATAATATGCAAGCTACTGTTCAAGCAGGTGTTGTACTTGAAACTCTTGAAGAAGAGCTTCGTAAAATGGGATTAACTACAGGGCACTCCCCTCAATCTAAACCTCAAGCTCAGTTTGGTGGACTTGTTGCAACAAGAAGTATAGGACAATTCTCAACCCTTTATGGAGGAATTGAAGATATGCTCGTTGGTATAGAAGCTGTTTTCCCAGACGGACGTATTGCTCGTATTAAAAATGTTCCTCGTCGTGCTGCTGGTCCAGATCTTAGACATATCATGATGGGCAATGAAGGTACTTTGTGTGTTATTACAGAAGTTACTGTAAAATTATTCAAATATATGCCAGAAAATAATAAATATTATGGCTACTTGGTAGATGACTTTGCTACAAGTATTGAAATACTTCGAGAAGTTATTGTAACAGGATATCGTCCATCAGTATCTCGTTCTTATTCTGAAGAAGATGCAAGACAACATTTTGCACATTTCCATAAAGGAAAATGTGTAGTGATTTTTATTGCTGAAGGTCCTAAAGGTATCACAGAAGCTATGGGAAGCGCTATAGAAGATATCGTTGCTAAATATCAAAAAATAGAAAAAGTAGATCCTAAATTAATTGAAACATGGTTCTCCGATTTATGTTGGGGTGAGGATAAAATTCAAAAAGAAAAAGAAGACATGGTTGCTACTAAAATGTGTGGATTTACTGTAGAAGTTTCAGCTGAATGGAGTAAAATTCCTCAACTTTATACAAATGTAATCAATAGAGTTAAAAAAGATTTTCCAAGAATCAATGATATTACTATGTTAGGAGCTCACTCTTCACACAGTTATCAAAATGGAACAAATTTATACTTTGTTTTTGATTATAAAGTTAAATGTAATCCTGTAGAAGAATTATCAACCTACCATTACCCAATTCATAGTCTAATTATCGAAGAAACTATCAAAATTGGTGGATCTATGGCTCATCATCATGGTGTTGGTAAATATAGAACAGAATGGATAGAAGAAGAGCATGGCAGTTCTTATTTTATGTTAGAAGTGCTTAAAAAATCTTTCGATCCAAAAGGTATTATGAATGTTAATACTCTATATAAACATAAAAAATAATTAATACAATAATTAATTAATACAATAATTTAGAGTGGTTTCATTATGAGATCACTCTAAATTATTTTTTATAGATTAAGAGGTGTAAACTATGAAGATAGTTGTATGTATGAAACAAGTGCCCAATACAGCTCAGATAGATATTGATCCTATAAGTGGAGCTTTAAGGAGAGATGGAGTTACAAGTATCACAAATCCAGATGATCTTTATGCTTTAGAAGAAGCTTTAAAGTTAAAAGATCAATTTAATGCTATCGTAACAGTGATAACGATGAGTCTTCCTCAAGCAGAAGTAATCTTAAGAGAAGCGATGGCTATGGGGGCGGACAATGCTATATTATTAACAGATAAAGCATTTGCTGGAGCAGATACTTATGCAACATCAAAAACATTAGCAACAGCAATTAAAACAATCAATCCAGACCTTGTATTTACAGGACGTCAAGCAATTGATGGAGATACAGCTCAAGTAGGACCTCAAATCGCTGAATTTCTTGACTATGCTCAGGTAAGTTATGTCAATAACATCACCACTACAGACGGAAAACTTTTTACAGTTAGCCGAAAATTGGGTAATATACAACAGGTAGTTGAAGTTTCTTCACCTTGTGTTTTCACTATCTTGAGCCATATTAATCAACCACGCTTTATGGGTGGAGGATATTCTAAACCAATACAATATTATAATGCGGAAGATCTAAATTTATCCGTAGATAGCGTTGGTCAAAAAGGATCTCCTACCAAAGTTTTTAGTTCACACACAAAAAAAGCTCGAGGCTCTTGTCAGATATTCGAAAAATCTCCAGAAGAATCTGTAGAGATTATTTGTGACTATCTAAAAAAGATCCATTTAATAAAGGAGTAGGGTGTGAAATTAACAGATTATAAAGGAATACTTGTATATATAGAGTATGAAAATAAAAATATTTGTCAAATATCTTTAGAATTATTACAAGAAGCTAGAATATTAGCGGATATTTTTTATGATGATGTTATAGCTGTTGTTCTGGGTTATAATATTAAAGATATAGCCGATCAATGTATTTACTATGGTGCTGATATCGTTTGGTATGCTGATGATATCCTTCTTGAGGAATATCTTACAGAACGGTATACAGACGCTTTAGAATTTTTAGTAAAAAAAATAGGACCAAGCTCTCTTTTGATTGGTTCTAGCTATCAAGGGCGTGATTTTGCGCCTAGACTTGCCATTCGTCTTGGTACAGGACTGACAGCAGACTGTACAGAATTAGGTGTTAAATTTTTGGGAGATGGTATTGTAGATCCTAATAGAGGAATATTAATGACTAGACCCACTTATGGTGGTAATCTTATAGCGACAATAGTTTGCGAAAATCATAGACCACAAATGGCTACAGTACGATCAAGTATGAAAGTTATAAAAGACATAACCAGAGAAGGTCTTGTGAAAGAGTTTTTCCCTCTTTTAAAAAAGTCTAGGGTTAAAATATTAGAAACAATTATAGAAAAGACTACAGAAAAAATAATAAGTGAAGAATCGGTATTAGTAGTAGGTGGGAATGGAGTTGGCTCTGAATCTATGTTTAAAGAGCTGTATTCTTTAGCAAAAATTTTGAATGGTGGCGTAGGGGTTACCCGTACTTTAGTAGAAAAAAAATGGGTAGATCATAGTAGACAAATAGGGCAGACAGGGACAACTGTTCGTCCTGAATTATATATATCCTTTGGAGTTTTAGGAGCAATTCAACATATTACAGGAATGGAAAATTCAAATTTTATTATTTCTATAAATAAAGATAGGAATGCCCCTGTATTTAAATTTTCTCATGTGGGGATTGTAGGAAGTGTAGAAAAAATCCTTCCTAGATTAATAGATAGGCTTTCTAAGTAAAGAAATTAGTAGGACCATCACTGAGGATTACCTCAAAATCTTCTCTTTGTTGGAGAGGTTCTGTGTAGTTGGTTATAATTCCATCAAATTCTTTCCATTCACTCCATCTAAACAGAAGTTCTCTATGAAATTTCTCTTTATTTGCAAGCATATAATTTTTATGTGAGTTTTCTAAAAAGCATTTTTCTACATATGCATATGTTAGAGTATTCATAAAAAACCCTCTTTTATCAACACTTTCAGTACTAATAAAAGTTTTATCTATATTAAAATTTTTAATGAGATTTAGGGAATATTCACCTTCTAAAGAAAGAGAATCATATTGAATAAGTCCACCAACAATAAGAAGAGTTATGTTTTTGGCTAATGCAGAATCACGAAGGGTTAAATATAATGATATAGCATAAATATTATTGGTAATAATAAAAATATTCTGACATTGAAGAATAATAAAAGGAATCATTAGTGCAATGGTGGTAGATCCACCTGCAAGACATATAATATCACCATCTTGTATTAATTTGGTAGCTTTGTAAGCAATAGCATTTTTACTTTGTTCATAAGCAAGATCTTTATATTTATAATCAATAAAAGATATATAGATAACTTTATTTTTATCTGCTTTTATCCAAGGTTGTAAAGATTTTAAGATACGGTGAATAGTAGACAAACTAATATCAAAATGCTTTTGAAGAGTATGAAAGTCAACAACAATATGTTGACATATATAGTGTAAAACACTCTCATCACGAATAATTTTTTTCATAATTTATTTTACAATATTTTCTTTAATTAAGCAAATCAAAATCAAGTAGAGATAATAAAATTTATTAAAAATAGAGGTATATTATGATAAATAAACGGTATTTACAATTAGGAATAGTTACCCTAGCCGCTGGTGGGATTTATCCAGTTATTTATTTAAGAACAAATTTTCAAACTCCGTTGTTAGAAACATTCGGTATGGATGTTTCTACCTTGGGTAGTTTATACAGTATTTTAGGAATGATGAATTTGATAGGATATATTCCTAGTGGTTGGTTAGCAGATAGAATATCTTCTAAGTTATTATTAGCAATTTCGTTATTTTTAACAGCTTTAGCTGGTTTATGGTATGCACAAGTCCCTCCTATAGAACATGTACGTATTATTTTTCTTATTTGGGGAGTTTCTGCTGTTTTAACTTTCTGGGGATCTCACATGAAAATTGTGAAACTCCTTGCTGAAAAAGATGAACAAGGTAGATTTTTTGGAATTCTTGATGGTGGTAGAGGTTTTATTGAAGCGGTTCTAGCAACCATAGCAGTAGCAGTTTTTGGTTTAATCTTAGGATCTGATCCTACAGACAGTACTTTAACTCGTAAAGCTTTAGTCACAGTTATTTATGGATATTCTTTTCTTAATATTGCTTTAGCAGCTTTAGTTTTGATGATATTAGAAGATAAAAAAGATACAGAAACTAGTGTAGGCAATAAGCCTTCACTAACTATTATTCAAGGTATTAAAAAAGCGTTTTGTATTCCTGAAGTGTGGCTTATGTGTGCGATTATCTTTTGTGGATATACTGTTTTTTGGACAGGATATTACATAGGAGGCTACCTTACAACAAACCATGGTCTTGATGAAATCCTTGTAGGTATTATTACTGTGATTATCTTATGGATGAGACCTTTAGGTGGGATTATAGGAGGCTTTCTTGCTGATAAATATGGTAGAACCGTTGTTTTAGGATCAGCTCTTGCTGTAGGATCATTATCTTTATTTGCATTAGCTACTTATACAAAAGGGACTAATTTTTATCTTATTTCAAGTACTGTTATTCTTGTAGGTTTATGTTTTTATTTTATTAGAGGTCTTTATTGGTCTTTATTAGACTATTGTGATTTACCTCCATCTATTACAGGGTTTGCAATAGGCATAGTATCTTTTCTAGGCTATACGCCAGATATATTTATTCCTCAATGGAGTGGACCTATCTTTATACAATATAAAGATGGACCTCAGGCATATTCCCTATATTTTCTAATCTCAGGTATTTTTGGACTATTGGGAATATTGTTTATTTACATTTTATATAAAAGAATTAAAAAATCTAATAAATTTGTCAACTAGTTTTTATCAGTAATAATAATAGATAATATTCTTCGTTCTCATCTTAGTGAAAGGAATCAAGAGAGATAAATAATCAATCAAAAAGCAATCCCACCCAAAATTAACTGGGTGGGATTGCTTCATTATGGAGTCAAAACTAATAGCTAGTTAATTTCATCTGAGATTTAATTTGCCAAGGTTTGGTTTTAGTTGACAAATATTTTATCTTAATTTAGTGAAAGAACTAAGAGAGATAATATATAATATTATTAATAAAAAAAACCTCCCATGCTCTTTTATAGAGAACACAAGAGGTTAACGCCAATTTCACAAGTAAATAAACTTATTATAATATAATGAATATTCATATAATTTATATAGAGAATAAAATGAAAAACAGGAATCTTATGAGTCTCAAGTCAAGTATATCACAAGAGTTTTGAAAAATGATATTGTTTTATTAAAATTAAAACATAGAGAATCTTTAAACTAAAATTCTGTCAGAGTAGTATTCGATTGGGAGATCTCCTGTTAGAGAAGCTTTTATAAATTTTTATATATACTTAAGAGGCATCACTATTCTTTGAAAGTTTTATCCAATTAAAATAGCCATAAAAAGCATTCACAGTATAAGCAATCCACATAATTGTGGTAATGACAGCTGCCATATCTTTTTTTGTAATAACAATAGTTACCCACATTATAATAGAAAGAATATCAACAAAAAGCCAAAGAAACCATTGTTCTGCATAACGAAATACCATTAATAATACTGCTATAACAGTAGATATTGTCGTAATAGCATCTACTAATGGTAAATACCCTCCAATTGTTTCTAAGAATTTAGCATAAGCTAAAATAATAAAACAAGTCCCAGAGAAGACCAATATTTTATTCTTTGTAGAAAGAGTTTTTGTAATAATATCTCCATTGTCATTTTTATGTCTTGACCACATGAAGAATCCAATAATATTCATAGGTATATAGTACAATAAATTGAGCATTACCTCTCCATATAGTTTGTTATTAAAAGATAAGTAAGCATAAGTTAGTACCTGAATAGACCCTATAATGTAAGTGGAGCTTTTTCCCTTAGCACATAAAACTACGGAGACAATCCCTGTAATTCCACTAATAAGGGCGATTAGCCCGTCTTGTGCAATTAAAGAACTCGTCAACATAATCAGTGTTGAAATAATAATAAGATTGATCTCAAATTTTGACCAATCGTCAAAATAATTTTTTATAATATTAAACATAATATTCTCCTATTTTATAAATTTAGAACCTTTTTTACTTACTACCTGAGCGGAAACAGCATTTGCAAATTTTAACGATTCTTCTACAGAAGCACCTTTAATAATAGCTGTTAAAAACCCCGCAATATGAGCATCTCCAGCTCCGCAAGTATCTACAACATTTATTTTTTCTGATGGAACATTATATGATTCTGTTTTAGAATGATATAATGCACCGTCTTCTCCTTTCGTGAGAATAATATAATTATCTGTTTTTTTCCCTAGCTCTTTTAAGCCAATTTCTGTTGTTTGTTCTTTTGTATACCAGAGAAGTTCATCTTCATTAAGATGGATTATAGGATTTAGGTTGAAAATTTCTTGTATTCTTTTTGAAGGAATAGAATTTATTCTAGGACCTGGTGCAAAAACAACTTGTAAGTGTGGATGTTTCTTTAAAAAATTTACAATACAATCGTCATTTTCAACTTGGTACCCACAGATATAGGCATAAGTATATTCTTGTGGTTCTATAGAATCAAACCAAGAGTCTTCAAAGGCACATTCAAGCCCATCTTTTGTTAAAAAAGTTCTTTCTCCATTTTTTTCTATAAGTGTTAAGCAATAACCGTTATCCATTTTTTCTGATTTATAGACAATAGGAATATCATTACTTTTTAATTCAGATGATACCATGTCTGCATATTGACCTTTTCCAATAGGAGAAAAAAGAGTAAAAGGAATATTAAAGGCTTTTAATACAATAGCAACATTAAAAGCACAGCCACCAACAACAAACTCATCATCATAAATAGAGATATCTTCTCCAGATTTAGGAAGCTTATCGATAGAATAAAGAATGTCTACGATAGTTCCGCCTATAACTAAACATTTATCCATGTAATTTCCCCCTCCCTTCTTCTAATATTTTAATATAATTATTAAAATCAATATCATTATAAATATTTAGTTCGTTTATATATTCTTTTTGTATTCCTTGTAATCCTACTGCAGCACCACAAATAGCTGTTGCAATTGCTCCTATGGTATCAGTATCACCTCCCAAGTTTGCACAAAATAGACCACATTTATTTGGACATTGGATATACCATGCGATTAATAAAGCACAGGTAACAGACTCATGAGAAGGGACTCCAGCTCCAAAAATATGATAAATAAATTCAGCAAACTCTTCTTCTGAGAGATTGTTTTTTGTGATATAATCTATTCCAAATAAAATTCTTTTTTTAATGGAAGGAGCGACAGTGTTTTCTCCCAAAGATAAAGCATATTCTTCTATCTCTAGCACTTTTTCTACTGCTTTTCGAGTATTATTAGTTTCTATTGCTAAGGAAACTGCACCTGCTACTAATGATGCACTAGCAATGGCGACATCACTACTATGAGTAACCTTAGAAACATGAAAAACATAATTACATAATTCTTGTAATTTATTACTTGGAAATAAACAGCCTATGGGTGCTATTCGCATTGCAGCTCCATTAGTAAGTGCTATTTTTGTAAGATGATCTGCTGAGCGATTTTCTTGTAGTAGTAGTAATACAGCCTTAGAAGTAGGTCCTAGAATATTTTTGTTAAAAGCATCATTATTCTCTGCCCATATAAGGAGATTTTTACCGATAATTTTACTAGAAGGAACATAATTATTCTCTTTTAAACTATCCAAAATAACAAAACATTGGGCAGTATCATCAGTAAACTCGCCTTTTTTATAAAAACAACCTATGTCATTTTCAGGTGGTCCAGGTAAGAATGTCGTAATAGTTCCAAAAAAATTTTTTACTTTGTCACGCCCCCAAAGTTCTGAAGGCATTCCAAGAGCATCCCCCAAAGCAAGACCATAGATTACTCCAGAAATTTTGTCTTTAATCATCTTATCCTTCCTTTTTTTTATACAAATGTATTATAATGTATCTTAATGTATTATAATGTATTTTTATAATTTTCCAATCAATTTTTCATTGTTTTAAAAAATTAGTGTAAGTGTTTTTGTAGTAGTGTTTTAAAAAACGATTGAAATTATTCTATTTATAAAGCATAATGTGTTAGTATAAGAGGATGTTTTTATGATAGAATATTATTTACAATCAAAAAAAGAAGAAATACAATATGGGATTTTATACGAAAATATTGCTCATATTATTCGAGAAGGTATCCGCTTAGATATTATTCCTAAAAAATCACAAATACCACCAGAAAGTGTTTTAGAAAAAATATTTACTGTTTCTCGAGTTACTGTTCGTAAGGCTATGAATATTTTAGAAGCAGAGGGATTGATTTTTAGAGAACCTGGAAGAGGGACTTTTGTTCAAGACACACCTACCTATAATCTCATGAAAAATGACAGTTTTTATTCTACTATAACTAAGCAAAATCATCATGTCCAAGAAAAAAGAATTATTGATACAGTTATAGAATCACCTGTTTTTATTACTCAAGTATTTAAACAAGAAAATTCTTTTCTTTGTCATCATTTTCTTCGTATTCACTATATTAATTTTCTTCCTATTTCCCTCGAAAATGTCTGGATTCCTTGTTATTTATGCCCAGAAGATATAACATTTGGTATTTCTATGTACAAAACATTAGAAGAACACAATCTTTCTCCAAATAATTTTCATAGAAAATTATTTGCAGAACTTAGTACTAAACAGCAAAGTGATTTTTTAGAGATAGCTTTAGGTACTCCTTTAATTACTTTGTATCAATCTGCATTCTTACCAACTCAAGAACTTATTGAGTATAGTATTATTAATTGTAGGAATGGATTTTACGAATTAGTTGAATAGTTTTTTAATATAACTCTTACAAAATGGTATACATTTCTACAAAATCAACAGTTTTTACAAATTTATTTTCAAATATTATCTATTAACGGTACTTATATATAGTTTAATGGTTGTTATTGTTGTATTTATACGAATAAAAATAATTAAAAATAATTTAATTTATTTTATTGTTTTTAGATGAAAAACAAAAATTAAGAGATAAATAGGGTGATGAATTGAAAAAATAGATAGGCACACAAATTAAATAGCTACAAACCTTGACAAATACAGGTTTTAGTGCTATAAT
>CAMQSH010000019.1 GCA_947036575.1 uncultured Brevinema sp.
TAGGTCTGTAACCACCTTGCCCACCTTCAGAATTATTATTCCTATTGTAGCCACCTTGTCCAGAGTTAGGTCTGTAACCACCTTGCCCACCTTCAGAATTATTATTCCTATTGTAGCCACCCTGTCCAGAATTAGGTCTGTAACCACCTTGATTAGCATCACTTGGGGTTGGGACTTTTACTTCAGGTTGAACTTTTGGAGTTATATCTACTGGAGAAGGAGTTGGTTTTTGAATCACAGGAGTTTCATTTTTTGTTTCAGATTTTGCTTCATTTTTTTCTACAGGTGTTGCTGGTTTTTTTAGTGTTATTTTTATTTTTTTCTTACTATCATCTTGTGACATAAGTTCTCCTTATAACGTATAAGTAGGTCAAAGATTTTATCTTTACTCGTCTTCTTCTTCTATTTCAATATTATCTTCAATAATTTTCCAAATTTCAACTGCTTCATTAAAACTTAGTCCTGTTTCTTTTGATAGATCTTCTACAGTAAGTTCTAGAATCTCTGTAATACTTTTAAATCCAGCATCTGCAAGAACTTCTATTTGTTCAGGAGTGAAAGGAAGCATATCTAGAGAAATAAGTTCATCTTCAACAATTTCAAAGTTTTGAGTATCTGAAATTCCTAAAATATCATCCACTTCTTTTTGTTTTTCTCTAATGATCATTTCAAAATCAGAATAATTATTAAATCTAATTTTCCAACCAAGAATTTCTTCTAACATGCGTTGATGAGAGCCTTGGCGTCCAATTAATGGAGCTAAAAATTCATCAGGAACAACAATCGTAGCTTCATTTGTTTCATAATTTAAATCAATATTAAATACTTCAGCAATACGATTTTTAAGAACTCTACTAGCTTGAATAGCATTAGCAATAAGTTTTTTAGCATCTAAATCAAATCTAACAATCTCTATTCTTTCACTACCAAGTTCTTGACGAATAGGTTTAATACGAGCTCCAGCTTTACCAACAGTTACACTAATTGGATCTAATCCATCTACAAGTGATTGAAGAACAATTTTAGTAACTTCACCAGGTTTTCTTGAAACAGCTTTGATAACAAAAGACCCATCAGCAATTTCAGGAATATGAAGTTTTAATAATTCTTGAACTATATCAGGATTACTTCTTGTTAAAATAAGTTGACTTTCACCTTTACGAGTTACTTGTAAGACATCTTTCAAATAGACACGGATAGGATCACCTAGTGTTAGTACCTCATCTGGTAATGCTTCTGAGTAAGGTAAAAAAGCTTCTGTTCCTTTTGGTTCTAATGAAATATAATATCCACCATATTTACTTTCTGTTCTTGATTTAACAGATCCAGAAAATAAGGTGTTTTTTTTATCTGCAAATTCCCCATAAATAATATCTTTTTGGATATCAGTTACTTTTTGTTTAAGAAGTTGTTTCATAATTTGAGCAGCTTGACGTCCAAATTTAGCTAAAGGAAGTTCAATTTCTATAACATCATCATTTTCAAATGTTTTGTTTGGAAATAATTCTTCTGCATTTTTTATGCTTATTTGGGTTGTATCATCTTCTATATCATCTTCAGATGTTATTGTTTTAAGTTGAATAAGAGAGATACCTGATTTGTTAATAATTATTTTAACATTTTCGTATTCTT
This sequence comes from uncultured Brevinema sp., assembly GCA_947036575.1. Classification (GTDB taxonomy): domain Bacteria; phylum Spirochaetota; class Brevinematia; order Brevinematales; family Brevinemataceae; genus Brevinema_A. Next base: position 1,633 of record CAMQSH010000019.1, read on the forward strand.
TACCGTATTCTCTTTTATATAGTGTTGTGAAAGTTTCTCTTAAAATATTTTCCGCCAACTCTTCTGAGATACCTTGGTCTTTAGCAAAAGCTACAATCAGATCAGGAAAAGCCATGTATTCCTCCCAAATATATTACATAGTTTATTTATATTATTTATTTTTTTTTAATAATTTAGTATAATCACAGTACAGTTTTGATTTTTTAATAGCATCCAATGGAATAACAATCGTATTCTTTTCATTTTCTATTTGAAGAGTAATGGATTTATCATCTACAGAAATAAGTGTACCTATTAAAAATCCTTCTTTTGTGATAATATGTTCATTTTCTATAATGAAAATTTTAAATGATTTTCCTATAAAAAAAGGATATTCTTTAAGGGATTTAAGTTCTCGTTCAACCCCAGGTGATTCAACAATCAAATCATAAGGTCTTTCAAAAGGATCATTAATATCTAAACGGCGTGAAATAATATCAGCAACTAAGGCACAATCCTCAGAAGTGATTTTTCTTTCTGTATGATGAATAACAATTTTTAAAACATCCTTAGTTTGCCCATAATTTATTATGGTCTCTAAAGGTATAAAATTTAATGTTGTAACACTTTCTTCAACTACTTGATATATATCTTCTTTATTCATAATAGTCCCCAGATAATAAATTAAGGAGTCGCTCTCGACTCCTTAATTATTATATATAATTATATATTATATATTTTTATTTGTCAACATTTTTACAAAAAATATTTTCTAAAGAAATAATTTCTTCTTCATTAAGGGTAATTTCTATTGCTTTGATATTATTTTCTATCTGAGAAACATTAGAAGCACCTGTAAGAACAGAGACTACACCAGCTTTATGTAATAACCAAGAAATAGCAAGTTGAGAAGGGGTACATTCTTTTGATTCTGCAAAAGAAATAAATTTTTCTATGATATCAAAATTTTCTGGAGTAAGATATTGTTGCATAAAAGAATTAATATCATCATTGGCAGCACGAGAATCTTTTGGGATTTCTCTGCCTTTTCTATATTTACCACTCAAAAATCCTTGAGCAAGAGGTGAATAAGGAATTATTCCTATACCATTATTAACACATGTTGGAACAATTTCTTTTTCAACACTACGTTGTAATATATTATAACTTGGTTGATTTACGACAAATCTATCAAGTAAATATTGATCTTGAACTTTTAATCCTTCAATAATTTGAGTAGCAGTCCATTCACTAACACCTATATATAAAATTTTACCTTGTCTGATAAAATCATCTAAAGTACGTACAGTTTCATAAAGATCAGCTTCCGTATCAAAACGGTGACAATAAAAGATATCTATATATTCTGTTCCAAATCTTTTTAAAGAAGCATTAATTTGTGTATGGAGATGTTTTCTTGACAATCCTTTACCATTAGGAAGTGTACTCATAGGAAAAAAAGCTTTACTTGTTAATATATAAGTTTCTCTATCATACTGACTAAGAATTTTTCCCATAACTTTTTCTGATTCACCATGTGCATAAACATTAGCACAATCAAACATATTAATACCTAGTTCATAAGCCTTATTAATAATATTAGTTGTTGTTTCTATTTCTGTTGTATTACCGTATGTTAACCATCCACCTATACTGATCTCACTTATCTGTAAACCTGTTTTTCCGAGTTTTCGATATTTCATGTTTATCTCCTAGTGTTATCTTATTTTTCAATATAATCATATAATATTTATAATAAGTTTGTCAAGTAAATTACTATCTTAATCTTTGTTGTAAAGATTCGGATAAAGCTTTACTTTGTGTAATAGCTTGATTCATTTGTAATAAAGCTTGTCTCTCTTTTCTATCAGTATTTTCAATAGCTTCTTCTTTTTTTGTGATTTGATCATTCATTTCTTTCATTTTACGAGAATTATCTTGTTCTATTTTATCAAGGAATCCTTCACCACCTATCATCATTTTAAGAGTATTTATGGAAGCAATGACAACACCTTTATCGCCAACATTATCTCCATCTGTATCCAAAACAAACAATTTATTAACATCTTCAAATTGTTCATTTAATTTTCGTTCTAATTCCCCAACATCTAATGTTAAAGTACCCTTACGTAAAGCATCTGGGTCATTATTCATAGAAGTTCGTCGTCTTGTGTAAATACCTATTTGATCTAATAAACTAAGTGAGTTTTGATCTAATCCATGTGGAGAACCGGCTAGACGTCGCATCCTGTCTTTGAATCCAATTAATGATGTATTGCCGTAAAAAGTTCCTTCTTTTAAGTCTTCTTCATCTTCTTTTCTTAAGTGCAGAGGTTTCATTCGTCCAATTTGATCGAATGGAATAGTTGTATAAGTATAGATTTCTTCCATGATATTATTATATCTTACAACCCATTGTACAATTGTTTCTTTAATTAATTCTATATCTGGTTCAATTTTGATTCTGATATTTCCTGTTTTTTCTTGTAATAATTCTAAGGTTACTCCAGAAATTAAATCAGAAATAGTATTAGAAGGTCTGGTGATTTCTAAACCATCTAATAAAAAAGAAGCGTCTTGAGCTTTAGAGGTTTCATTATATGGTTTTAAAGTACCATCAGGCGAGGATATTAGAGTAAGATCTGATATATTTAATATTTTTTTTTCAGCCAAGGCAGTAACAGATGTTAAAGTTTTATTGATAAATTTATCTAATGAAATAGAATATTTTTTATTTTCAAGTTTTATATTTTCTACCGTATTGTCATCAAATGTCAAAACAAGTTGTTGTATAGGTTCTTTTATACTCTCTATATTATTAGTATCTAAAGTAATATCCTCTAAAATAGGAGTTGCACCAGGCAAGATAATATTGAGATTAGTTGTTTCACCAATTTGATTCTGGGTGAGATTTGATAAAGAAATTTTATTAGTATTTGGTATTTCTATATTTTCGATTATATCTGTTAAAGAAGCTGAAAAAGATAACATAGTTTTATCTTGTAGAGGGTAGGACGTCTCTATATTGATACTAGAATTGGAAACAATTGTATTTGTATCTGAAGTTGACCATTGGAGATTTGTTTCACTTTGTTCTCCTGTTGTAAGAATTTTAGCATCTAACAAAGGTGCTAAATCTCCTTCAAACATAATTTGGTTTGCTACTCCTTCTTTATTTCCCACAAGAGAAATAATTTTCTCTGTTTGTGAGGAGTTTAGAAGGTTAACATCTATAGTATTAGAAAGAGTTGATCTTAATAGATTAAAAAGAGAGGTAACATCTCCACCTGGAAATTGTATACTATTAGTGTTTGTATTAATAATAACAGAGAAATCACCTTTTGTAATCGCCTTATCTATAGGAATAGGGGCGGATGCAAAAGAATGTGGACTTGCTAATGTATTGATAGTGGCACGATATTCACCACGTTCCGCTGTTCTTGCGACTTGTATTTGTAATGCTGATGGATCTGAAACAGTATTAGTTAGGGATCTAAATGCAGATTCATAGCCCATAATATAGCGATTAACTTGTTCAAATTCTTCAACTTGTGTTTTAAAATCTTGCCACAATTCAAATTCAATTTCTTTATCTGTCATTGTGTTATTAAGATTTGTTAATTCATTATGATATGGTGCCATAATTTGATTTAGCATGTCGGAAATATCCATATCACTATCTTGTCCTGGTATTCCAGATATTTGAACTCTTTGAGCAATAGAAATATTAGGTATTATTACAAAAATAATTAAAAATAACACAATACGCATAGACACCCCTTAAATTAAATAATATATCTCTATATATCATATCGGTTTTTTTATATTTTTTATTAGAGTATACTTGAATAAAAAGGGTGAGTAGATTTTATTTAAGTGATAAATTTTTAAATAATTTTTCCCAACGTTTAAGAAAAGAGACTCTATATTGAATTTTTTGTGGCCCAAAAAAACTTCTGTGATCCATTCTTAATAAAATACCATCTCTATTTTCTTCCATTGTTATAAGTAATAAGGAAGAACATTTTGGGGATGATATTTTCATAAGTAAGTTCATACATTCTTGATAAGATTCAATTTCATAGGCAGCACTCATTTTAAAAAACAGTAATTTTGTCCAAGTTAAAAGCCCTGTATTACCTTGTTTGAATTCCTTATTTTCTTTAGAAAATAAGGATTGAAATTCTTTAGCATTAATAAATCTATTCCATACAGATTTTTTATCTTCATTAAGGAATGTTTGCTCTAAGTAAATATTTTCATGCATGTTTTATCCTTAGTTGTTTTTATGTGATTTGCATTCAAAAAGTTCGATTTCGTGAATTTTATCAATTCTTTTTTGGTGACGTTCACCTTCAAATTCAGTGTTTAGCCATACTTTAACAAGATTCAGGGCTCTTTGAGGCGCTAAGATTCTACCTCCTAAAACAAGAACGTTGGCATTGTTATGTAATTTGGATAATTCTGCTGTAAATTCATCTTGGCAAAGTGCAGCTCGAATACCTTGAACTTTATTTGCAACGTAAGATGCTCCTAGCCCTGTTCCACAGAATACTATCGCAAAATCAGCTTCGTTTTGTGAAACACTTTTTGCAGCTGGATACACAAAATCAATATAATCTACACTGTCTTCAGAATTAGTTCCAAAATCAATAACCTCATATTGATTGGCTATAAGCCATTTTTTGATTTCTTCTTTTAAGAGATACCCACCATGATCGGTGCCTAGAGCTATTTTAGCTTTCATATTAAACAACCTCTTTAATAATTTAATTTGAGTTATGATTACAGTTTTGCTTAAGATTTTGCGAAAATAAGGAATATCCACCAAGAGAGTAGGCATCATATCCTGCTTCAAATAGAGCCAAAGCTGCTCTACCAGCTCTATTACCGTAATGACAATATGTAAGAATAGTTTTATCTTTGGGTAGGAAGGAAGGGAGTGTTAATAAGTCCGAAAAGGGAATATTATGAGCGCATTGTAAAACACCACCACTCAATTCAAAAGAATTCCTAACATCAATAATATAAATATTATCTAAATCTAGTGATAAAAATTCTTGTTCAGATATTTTCCTATCATGATTTTGGTGTAATTCATTATTAAACATATTGTTATCCATTTAATTTTTTTATAATATTATCAGATAACTGAAAAAAACTACCCAAGTTAAAAGCTTGATAATGATTATTTTTAAGGTATTCTGTAGCATTCTGTGATCTTGTGCCACTACGACAATATAATAAAATTTTCTTATCTTGAGGTATTTTATCAAGAGTTTTAGAAATATTTTCTACAGGAATATGTATAGCCGATTCTATATGATCATCTTCATACTCATCTATGGTTCTGACATCAATAACAATAAAAGAATCTTTTTGAAGATTATTTATTTGTTCTTCAGATATATCATGGATATGAGGTATGGACATAATAGTTCTCCTTTAGTATCTTATAAATATATATTATGTTATTATACCAAAAAATTTTTATTATTACAAGTTTTTAAATGAATAAATAAGTTAAGAGGACTCTATGTCAAAAAAAATAAATATAGTACTACATGCACATATTCCCTATGTATTAGAAACAGAAGTTGAGTATTGGCTACACGAAGTGGTACTACATTCATATTTACCATTTTTAAATATGTTAGAGTCTCATCAAAATAAAAATATTTGTATTTCTGTTAATTTATCTCCTATATTATTAGTTCAATTATCCTCTCAATCTTTTAAAGATAATTTTGCAAAATATTTAGATATAAGAAAAAAAGTGCTTTCTATTAATTTAGATGATAATAAGAAAAATGCAATTATAAAAAAAGACCTTCAGAAAGTACTAGAGCTAGAAAAATTTTATAAAAATTGGGATTCTGATATTATAAAAATATTTCAACATTATTCACAAATTGGAAAATTAAATATTTTAACTAGCTCTGTAACACATGCTTTTTTACCTAGTCTAATATCTTTTCCTCATGTATTAGATCTTCAAATTAAATTAGGTAAACAAATATCTGAATTATTTTTTACAGATATTAAGGGGTTTTGGAGTCCTGAGTGTGCTGTTTTTCCTGAATTAAGTATACATTTATCAAAACATGGATTAAAATATACATTTGCCGATCCCTCTTCAAGTAGTACTCATTCTGATTATTCTCATCATAATATTAATTATATTTGTAGAGATCATCTATGCACAGCAAAAATATGGGATGCCTTTGTAGGGTATCCAGGTAATGTAGTGTATAGGGAATTTCATAAAGATTTAAAAGATGAGAGTAAAGAAATACAGACTCTTCTTGGAAAAAATAGAATTCCTTTATCCGGAGTATCAATATACGCCATTACAGATAAAAAAACGCTTATAAAAAACTTATATGAACATGATAAAATACAAAAACAATTACGGTTAGATACAGAAGATTTTATTAAAACATTAGATAAAATATACCAAACTAAAGATAGTGTTTCTATTTTTTTCGATATGGAATTATTTGGACATTGGTGGAAAGAAGGTGTTGATTTTTTAGATGTATTAATAAAACAGTTACAAAATACTAATATTCAAATTACTGATGAATTTTCAGATAAATCATTGCCACTACAAGAGCCTTTGATATCTACTTGGGGGACTAATTATAATGCCGAATCGTGGATAAATCCAAAAACTAATAAAATTTGGAGTAAATTAATTCCTTCATTATATGAGTTAGAAATATTATTAAAGCATAATCAAATAATTTCCAAAGATAAAATATATTATACCTTATTAGCTCAAGCTTCGGATTGGACATTTTTAATTACTAAAGATGTATTTAAAGAATATTCTGAAAAAATGATCATACAATCTTTAAAAAAAAGCAATCAAAATGATCTTCCTAAAAAAGAAGTCTCTAATATATTATACCAAATTATTTGATATAACTCTTGTATTAAATAAAAAAAACAGTTATAATACTAAGATAAATCTTAATTTAATAGGGGATAATAAATGACTTTTTTCTCAACAATGAAGCGTTTTTGTAAAGAATTTATAGAATATAAAGATTATATTTTTTACTATGTAAAAGCATTAGAAAAGGCTAAGGTATCTAACACTGCTCTTGGGTATTTATGGTGGTTTTTAGACCCTTTATTAAATATGGGAATCTATATTATTCTTGTAAGAGTAGCATTTGGGCAAAGAGATCCTAATTATCCTGTATTCTTTTTTTCAGCTATGCTTGTTTGGCGTTATTTTTCCATGTCTGTACAACAATCTACAACAAGTATAACTTCTAATATAGCATTGTGTCGTGATAATTATGTTCCGAAATTTATTTTCCCTTTAGCTGTTTGTATTTCGTCATTAACTCCCTTCTTATTTTCTTTAGGTTTTTTAGGGATATTAATGTTCTTATATAAAATACCTTTAACTATTTATATGCTATACCTTCCTCTATTAACACTAGCTTTATTTTTACTTACTTGGGCTTGTTCTATGATTGTAGCTCATATTAATGTATTTATGAATGATTTTACTAATATTATTCCCCATCTTATTATGTTAGGAATGTTTGCTACCCCTATATTTTATAATATAGATACAATTCCTCAAGAATATATATTTTTCATGAAATTAAATCCTGTAGGAATTTTGACAACAAGCTTTCGTAATATTTTTACTTATGGACAAGAACCTCCTACTATGAGATTATTATATTTAATGTTAATTACAATGTTCTTTATTGTACTAAGTATTCATGTTTTATATAAAAATGATCAAGTTTATAATAGAATAAACGCTAGATAATGGAGACAAAAAATATGTATGAAAATATCATTGAAGCTAAAGACCTTAAATTAACCTACACTATTCGAAGTAGTTTTAGTCTAAAAAAAATATTTACAAAAACATCATTAGATTCACAAATAACAAAGATAGAAGCCCTAAAAGGTGTGTCTTTTAAATTAAAAAAGAGTAAAAATTTAGGTATTATAGGAACAAATGGTTCAGGTAAGTCAACTTTATTAAGAGTATTGTCAAAAACTTTTGCTCCTGACACAGGATCATTGATGATTAACGCAAAAAAAACACAGCTACTTACTCTAGGGGCTGGATTTGTTGAAGATTTATCAGGTAGAGAGAATTTATATTTAAATGCTTTGTTATTAGGAATTTCTAAAAATGATCTTAATAATGGATTAGTTGAAGAAATTATAGAATTTTCAGAGCTAGGGAAATTTATTGAATTACCTATGTATACCTATTCAAGTGGTATGAAGTCTCGGCTCACATTTTCTGTAGCAGCGTGTATTCAACCAGATTTACTTCTTTTAGATGAGGTTTTTAGTGTAGGTGATGCACATTTTAAAGCTAAGAGTACAGAACGTATAAAAGAAATGATTAATTCTCAAAATTCTGTTATTATGATTTCTCATGATACAAAAGCTATTGAAGAACATTGTGAAAATGCTTTATGGCTTCATTTAGGTGAAGTAAAGATGGAAGGGAATTCTAAGGATGTTATGAAAGAATATTTAGAGTTTACAAAATTTATCAAATAAAAGAGGGCATTTTGGACAGATATAATTTATTAAAATTTTATTATGTTTTTTTATTAACCATTCCTGTTTTTAGTAATGTAAATGATTCTTATCAAAAAAAAGAATATGGGATAGTCTTAAGAGAGAGTTCTCTATTATTAGAAAAAACTTTTAAAAATATACTCTCTGAAAGTTATAAAGAACTTCCTTTTTCTCGACAAATGACAGCAAGTAATCATACTTACTCCTTTGATTTACAAAAAAATCATGTGAATTATAATACAGAAATAGAATATGTTTTTAATTATGATGCAAAAAACAAATTAAAAATATCCCTAGTTTACTCAGCTGAGGAAGTTAGTTATTATAAAACATATATTAATAATGCAAAATATTCTACAGTGAGTGGTGATATTCCAACATACCCATTAAAAAAATCCAATCAAGGATTTTATTTGTGGAATATTAGTGAATCAACAGTTTATTATGTTTATCAATTTGATTCAGATAAAAACAATCCCATAGAATCAATAAATATAATCCCAGGATTGTTATTTAAAATACAATTTAATAAAAATAGTAAACATAGTGATTCTCTTGATAATATAATTAATCAATTAATCTCAAATACAAATTGGAAAAATTTAGAACAACTATATGCATTAAATTAATGTTATGTAGTTGTTCTTTTTCGAATATCTTGAAAACTTTCTGTATAGATAATTGGTTCTGATAACTCACTATCCCATTGATAATGAGTTACCCAATCTGTATCATCAACAACATTTTGAGGATTGTAAGATTCTTTATCTTGTTGTGTTACAGGGATTTTTCTAATATCTCTCCATTCATCATTCTGTTTAAGTTTATACATTTTCATAGACCAGCTCATTGAATCTCTATTCAAATTTTGTAACAAACCGCCACCCATACCAAAAGAGACATTTTCTACAGAATATTTATGCTCGAGAATGGCATCTATTAATGTGGATATACGCTCTATATTCATACCATCACCTTGAATAATTCTAATAGTATTCAAAACTTTATATCCCTTTTCATTGGTAGTATATCCCCAAGATTTAGAAAGAGAGTTTAATGCATAAAGGACAACTTCTACAGGATCTCCTGAATCTGGACGTACAACGGGAAAGAGATTTGCATCTTGGATAGCTTTGATAATTTGAGGATCTCCCCAAAGTTTATCAACTGTATAAAAATAATCGTAAGAATCCGAAACAAAGGCAAAAACACTATCCCCATGTTTTTTACATGTTTCTATCATATTGAGTAAAGCTTCCCTTTCTCCAACATGCTTATTACCCCAACTGGTAACAGTGCTATGTTCTGATGCAGTGATGGAATTTGCTAGTTCTCTGATAGGAATATTGTATAATTTATATCCTAAATATACAGCTTCCATAGTATCTGTTCCTAGAAAATTCAACAAATGCGCTAAACCACCAATACTAGCACTTTCTCCAGAAGTAGCACCCCTTGCTCCAAAATCATGTAATTGATTTTTTAAAGTACTATAATTTTCTATAGAAACACTAGTCTTATGAGCTTTGAGTAAATCTTGTTTTACATTATATGAGATAGTGGCAACGGTTGAAGGGTACCATATAGAACGTTGAAGAGCTGTCTCAATAAATCCTGGTAACCACACCAGATCTAGATCATCTACAGAAATAATAAATACAGGTATATTATACTTATTTAAAATAGAGCCTTCTTTGACTCCAACTATTTTTATAGGGAGTAAACCTTTATATTTGGAGACTATTTTTTTAAACCCTTCTTCAGGAAATGTTGTAGAAACACCATCTAGATTGAAAAATTTCCATATATTTTTAGTATCTTCAATATCTTGATAAGTAAGAGGTTTCTTGAGATATTTTTCGATAAAATATTTAATTCCAAAAACAATATAGTTTTCATTTTCAAGTCTTAGCGAGTGTCTTGGAGCAATATAAAAACGAACAGCTTGCGTATTTTTTGGCAATTGTAAAAAATGGCTTACTTTGTAAGCATCTGTAGCAAAACTTTGTAAAATATTAGTGCTAAATAATAACATATAAATTTGTCCTTATCTTGTTAATATAATAATAATATAGTATAATATAATTGTATATAAAAATCAAGAATTCAACCTGAGTCTGTTAGATATTAGTGAAATAATTGTTATATAATATCTAACAAATGCCGATACATACTATAATAAAATTTATATTTTGTGGAGTTTTTATGTTCCTTATTACTTTTATCTCTTTATTTTTGCTAACTTCAAATGTCTATTCCAGTAATTATACTATTCAAAAAAATGAATCATTATGGGTAATTGCTGATAAACAAGATATTGCATTATCTGATTTAAGAAAATTAAATGATTTATATAGTGATAATATATTAATTGGTCAAAAAATCTATGTTCCTTCTTCTATTTCTAATTATACAGTAAAAACAGGAGATACTTTTCAAAGTATAGCAAGTACTTTTGATACTCAGGTCAAACATATTGTTACCTTGAACAATCTTTCTGAAAATCATGTTATTGAAGGGCAAGTATTGCGAATTCCTATGACAAAGGATACTCCTATTGTCGTGACAAAAGTAACTCCTCTACCTATAAAAACACAATCTATAACTTACAGGGTCAAAAGAGGTGATACACTAGGTGGAATTGCCTTAAAATACAAAACAACAGTACCTAAGCTAAGACAATTAAATCAAAAAAAATCTAGTTCTAGTTCTATTTATATTGGTGAAAAATTAATTGTTGGTAATAAAGTTATTCCTCAACAAACTAAAACTCCTTCTACCACTACAAAAATAATTCATAAAGTTAGATCTGGTGAAACATTAGGTCAAATTTCTATTGATTATGGTGTATCCTTAAAAGATATTTTGAATTGGAATAAAAAAAACAAGACGAGTGTTTATGTCAATGAAAAATTGACCATTTATTCTAAAAATATAAAAAATAATACCAAGTCTAATACTAAGTATAAAAATATTAAATATACAGTAAGAAGGGGGGAAAATCTTTCTTATATTGCAGCAAAATTTGGAACTAGTTCTTCTCAAATCAAAAAAAATAACAAAAAAAATAGTGATAAGATATTAGTAGGAGAAATTTTAAATATTTCTGTAAAAGTTACTAAAGATTTAGAACATTCTTCTAAAAATCGGACTGTAAACACAAAATTAATTAGATATAAAGTGAAAAGAGGGGATACCTTAGATGATATTGCCATCAAAAATAAAGTCTCTCGATCCCAGTTGTTATCTTGGAATAATAAAAGAAATACTCGTATTTATGTAGGTGAATCGTTAAAGATGTATGTTTCTAACAAAAGTACCTCAAAAACTACAACTCCAAAAAGCAGTAAAAAAGCAGAATATGTCAGAAGTAAATCTAGTACAGGGATAAAAACTAATAAATTTAAAAATGTTCCTTTACCTGTTAAATTATCTCAGGTATTATCAGCAACAACTTCTGGACGAGGAATTGATATTACATTAAAATCAAAGTCAACTTTAGAAGCGCCTATTCAAGCTACTGTACAATATGCAGGCTATATTAACACATTACAGAATGTTGTTATCTTAAAAATTTCTGAAGATAGAACTATTGTATACGCAGGTATGGACAGATTAAATGTAAAAACAGGACAAGATATATCCAAAGGGTATACCATAGGATCTATAGGTATTAATCAAATCGATAAAACTCCTAAATTATACATGGAGATGAGAGATAAAGAAAAAATAGTAAATGCATTGTATTCTTATAAAGAATTAGCAAAAAAACAAAAATAAATATATACCAATAGTGAAAACGCTCATATTCTATATTTTATAGATGAGAGAGGAAAGTCTGGACCTTAAAAAACCAAGAAACGGTTAAGAGCCGTCCATATAATTTTATTATATGAGGGAAAGTGTCACAGAAAATAAACAGTGAAGTCTTTTAACAAAGACCACAATGGTGAAAAGGTGGGGTAAGAGCCTACCGCTCTTCTTATAAAAGAAGAGGCATGATAAACCCTTCTTAAGGCAAGATTAAGCAGTATGTATTTATCATTGGTTTTATGATTTCATACGGGTAGATCGCAAAAATTTTATTAGTAATAATAATAATAAGACAGATGTTTTCTTAAAAACAGAATCCGGCTTATACTATTGGTATTTTATTTTTTAATCGGGAGTACTATATGAGTATTAAACCTATTAATATGATGATGGCTATTACTCAATCTCAGACACTTAAGCCATTAGATTCTGATCATGATATCAAATATGCTCAGCATGCTCAAACAATTGTAAACCAAAATCAAAAAAATAAAGAATCCGTTGTACGAATACCTGATGATGAAAATCATACAGAAATTATGGATACTATTAAACAAGGCATGAATGATTTTCAAGAAGATTCAAGCTCTCAACATCATCACAAAGAAGAAGATCTTGATATTCCTGAAAAATCTTTATTAGATGATAATAATGGACATTCTATTGATATCATAGGTTAAATATATAAATTTATATAAAAAAAGAGAGTATATACTCTCTTTTTTTTATAATATATTTTAATTTAAACTTAAAATTTTATTCAACAGTGTTTTTATAAAAGATAATTTGTTTTTTTGTTCAGGAGATGCTTTGAGTTCTTTCTCATATTTTTTAATATCAGGCATTGCGATCCATGTAGTACCTTTGGAATCATTATATACTGCAACTTCAAATGGCAAATGAATACTCCAAGCGGGATTTTCTTGCATAAGTGAAGTGTTAAGCTGTGCATTACCAAATATCATAACAACAGAGGGGGGCATATAAAGTTTATTAAGTTTAGCAGATTTACCATGATCTATGCTTATAAGAATTTCTAAACTATTATCTGTCATAATTTTTTTTATTTTTTGTATTGTTGTTTCATGATCAAAAATTGATTTTTTATACAAAGTGTGTGAAAAAAGTGAAGAATTCAACAACATAAAAAAACATAATATTAATAATTTCATCTATAGACTCCTAATATAAATATAATATATTTAAAAAGATAGTATATTAGATTTGAAAAGTCAATTTGTTATATTAAATTTATTTAACTCTGAAAAAGCTTATATTAGAGTATTTATAACTAGATTCTTCTTCGAAATATAAGGGGTATCATCAACAATCCCTACTGAAAAACGTACAAAAGAGGTAACATTAGTTAAATCTCATTTTCTTTAGTGTTTAGGAAATGCTTTAACTATACTAGCTATTGTTAAAATAAAAACTATACTTTTGAAAAATAGGGTTAATGTAATATAAAGCTCAAATGATTAAATAATTTTTTAAGTAATACAGTTTCTCTTATATTTAATTATTATTATAGTGTATATTTTTATTAAAATCAATATATCATTTATATAATTATTGACAAAAATAATAATCTAATATATAATACTACAACTGTTTTATTATCTTATAAAACAAGTTTTACAATGGGAGGGCGAATGACCACTCTACATTTATTTATACCACCAGTTGATACTGCATTTCAATATCTTATACAACTTTTGCACTTTCATGTTTTTTTCATGTTAAAAATATCCATTCAAATTTGATTTCCTTTTATTTATCTTATTAAATTTTTACACATCTTTGTCTACATTGATTTATCATACATTTTTTCAATGTCTAATTTTAGACATATAATTATATATAAGGAAAAACTATAAATGAAACAAATTATAAATAACGCTATTTCCATTAAAAATATTAGTCATTTTTATGGATCTAATCAGATACTTAAAAACACTACATTGGAGATCAAATCTGGAGAGTTTTTCTCTTTATTAGGCCCGTCTGGGTGTGGTAAAACCACCTTGTTAAGAATCATCGGCGGATTTCTAGCCCCTAATGAAGGACTTGTATATCTTGGTGATAAAGATATAACTACTATCCCTGCGAATGAAAGACCTATCAATACTGTTTTTCAAAAATATGCTCTCTTTCCTCATTTGACTGTTTATGAAAATATTGCTTTTTCTTTTAAAGTGAAAGGAATTAAAAAAGATGACTTCCACGAAAAAGTATTATCATATATAGAGCTTGGAAGATTACAAGCTCATATAAACAAATATCCTTCCCAACTATCAGGTGGACAGCAACAAAGAGTTGCTATTGCTAGAGCTTTAGCTAATGAACCTAAGGTATTATTATTAGATGAACCTTTATCAGCTTTAGATGCTAAATTACGTCAACATATGCTATTAGAATTAGACCGTATTCATGATGAAGTAGGGATTACTTTTATTTTAGTTACTCATGATCAAGAAGAGGCTTTGAGTGTTTCAGATCGTATTGCAGTAATGAATGAAGGAGAACTCCTCCAAATAGGAACACCTATAGAATTATATGAAACGCCAGCAACTATTTTTGTTGCCGATTTTATTGGAGAAAATAATTTTATTGATGGAATTATCATTAAGATTTTAGACGCCACTCACGCTTTAATAGAGTGTTCTCTCGGTGAAATTATTGTTGAATTGGACAAAGCTGTCGCTATAGGAAATAGAGTGAAAGTATCTATTCGTCCTGAAAAAATTGAAGTATTAAAAAACAAACCTGCCTTACCAAACGAATGGCATAATCTCATAAAGGGTAAAGTCTATGATGTTATTTACTCAGGATTTCAAAGTAAATATTTTTTAGAAGTCCCAAATCATGCTGGTTATATAAAAGCTTTTGAACAACATGATATCTTCTTTGAAGATGGAACTGAAGTTGTGCATTGGGATGATGAAGCTTGGTACTTATGGGATGCTGATGATTCTTATATCGTAGAGGTGATCTCTAATGAATAATAACAAACTCTATTTTTATATAGCTCCTTATTTAATATGGATGAGTCTTTTTTTTGTAATTCCAACATTATTAGTAATCATTGTTTCTTTTATAGATCAAGCATCTTGGGATGCTATCATTACGGCAATTAGGAATTTTCACCCTAATATTAGAACAGATGGTTTTTTAGTTGCTTTACAAAAAGTAGGGGATCAAGCACAATTAAATTTCACCTTAGATGCCTATAAAGAACTATTTGAACCTCGTGTTACTGTAACTATTTTTAGAACTTTTACTATTTCATTGATATCGACTATTGTATGTTTAATACTTTCTATCCCAACAGCTCATTATATCTCTAGATCTTCTCAAAAAAACACTTGGTTAATGTTATTAATTTTACCATTTTGGACTAATTTTTTGATTCGTATTTTTATATGGATCAAAATACTAGGAAATAATGGTATGCTCAATAATTTTTTACAAAGTTTACATATTATTAGTGAGCCTTTACCACTTTTATACAATAATTTTGCTGTTACTACTTTATCTATTTATGTATGTTTACCTTTTTCTATCATTCCTATATTTTCTGCTATTGAAAAATTTGATTTTTCTTTATGGGAAGTTTCTGATGACCTTGGTGCAAAACCTTGGCAAAGTTTTTTGTATATCTATTTACCAGGGATTAAAAATGGAGTTATCTCTGCTTTTATCTTTGCTTTTATTAATACTTTTGGAAATTATGCTGTAGCAAAGTTAGTAGGTGGGCAAAGTTCCTATGTTTTAGGAAGTTTGGTAGTCCATAATGCTACTGTTGGGCGTAATATGCCACTAGCAGCTGCTATTTCAACAGTGATATGTTTAGTTGCTCTCTTATTAATGCTTTTTAATACTTCTAAAGAACTAAAAGGAGATGCGTCATGAAAAAACAAAATCTATTTAATTTTATTATTTTTAGCATCACCTTATTAATTTTTTATATTCCTATATTTATGATTATTTTTTATTCTTTTAATATTAGTAAGGCTACTAATTGGGAAGGATTTAGTATAAATTGGTATGTGGAATTATTTTCTAATTCTCCACGTTTGTGGGATGCTCTAAAAATGAGTTTTCTCATAGGGATAGGGGCAGCTCTCTTATCTACTTTATTAGGAGGGCTTGGTGCATGGGCTATTTGGCATAAAAATAATAAATTAAGAACTTTTTTACTAGCACTTTCTTATTTACCACTAATGTTACCTGATTTAATCATAGGAATTTCATTATTAACACTATTTGTTTCAATGGCTTTACCTTTAGGCGTAGGATCTATTTTTATTGCTCATACAACAATGAATATCCCTTTTGCTCTATTATTGATACTATCTGTATTAGAAGACAGTGATTTATCCGTTATAGAAGCTGCCAAAGATCTTGGGGCAAATGAATTACAAACTTGGTTAAGAGTGATCTTACCTATTATTTCACCAGGATTGATAGCATCATTTTTATTAACATTAACATTATCTTTAGATGATTTTGCCATTACCTTTTTTGTATCAGGTCCAGGATCTACTACTTTACCACTTTATGTGTTTTCAGCTATCCGTTTTGGGTTATCTCCAGCTATTAATGCTCTATCTACTTTAATAATAGGAGGTTCTATTATTCTATTTACTCTAAATAAAAAGTATATGAAAATAGCATTTAAATAAAAAATAAACCCAATAAAAAAAATAGGAGGCTACATTATGAACAATATATATAAAATTACTATACTATCTGTACTTTTTTTAGGCTTAGTATCTTGTGGAAATAAACAAGAGTCACTAAGGATCTTTATGTGGACAGATAATATCCCAACAGATGTCTATACAGACTTTGAAAAAGAAACAGGGATTAAAATAATAGAAGATGCTATTTCTTCCAATGAAGAAATCTACGCCAAAGTTAAAACTAGTGGTGGCGGTTATGATATTGTCACACCATCTTTAGACTATGCTACTATTATGATGCAAGAAGGATTGTTGGCGGCTCTTGATACTACTCAAATACCAAATCTTACAAATATAGACCCTAATATCATGAAACATGTATTAGCAATAGATAGTAATCATCAATATATTATGCCTTTTGCTTTTGGTCCTACTGTTATTGCTTATGATACCACACTAGTAACAAATGAAGTTACTGGGTTTGATATTTTTTCAAACCCTGCTTATGCAAATCGTATGCTCTTATTAAATGATATGCGTGAAGTTATGGGATCAGCTCTTATTTATCTAGGATATAATATTGACGAAACCAATAATGTTGCTATGCAAGAAGTAGCAGAATTACTTACAGCTTGGAAAAA
>CAMQSH010000020.1 GCA_947036575.1 uncultured Brevinema sp.
ATAATCAATCTTATACTATTTTTGCCAAAGCTGTTGTTATCACTACTGGTGGATTTGCCGCAAATTCTGAATACATCGCTCGCTATAATAAAGAGTTTGCAAAATTAGTAACCTCTAATCAAGAGCAAAATTTAGGAGATTTTATCCCTGTTTTTATAAAAAACAATATTGCTGTTAATAACTTAGATAAATTTAATGTCTTTCCTTATACATTAGTTGCTACGAGAGATATTACT
The DNA here is from genome assembly GCA_947036575.1 of uncultured Brevinema sp. Taxonomy (GTDB): domain Bacteria; phylum Spirochaetota; class Brevinematia; order Brevinematales; family Brevinemataceae; genus Brevinema_A. Next base: position 237 of record CAMQSH010000020.1, read on the forward strand.
GCTTCTGTAGAGCCTGGAGTTGACTTTCTTCTTGTAAATAAAGATGGAAATCGTTTTATTACAGAAACATGGAAATCACGTGATGAATATGCTTTATCCGTTCTCAAACAACCTGATCAAATGGCATATTATGTTTTTGATGATATTTCCAGAGCTAATGGAATTGTTAATCGCCAACATATTAAAAAAGGATATGGATTAGAAGGAAACACTATAGAAGAACTTGCCAAAAATATGAAAGTTGATCCTATAGCTTTAGCAAAAACTATTGAAGATTATAGAAAAATAGGACAAGGGGAATTAGTAGATCCTTTTGGAAAGCCTGTATATAAAAGAGTATTTGCTACTAAAGGTCCTTTTTATGCCTTTGCTGTTAGACCTGCTATTCATATGACAAGAGGTGGTGTAGTCGTTAATGCTAAAGGTGAAGTCCTATCAAAAGCTGGAACCTCTATCAAAGGTTTGTATGCTGCTGGAGAAGTTACTGATCTTCAAGATGGTGCTTACATGGCTTCTGTAGCTTTAGGAAGAGCTACTGGAGATCAAGTTAGTACTTATCTAAAACAATAATATATTATATCCCTTAATCAAAGGAGTCTCTAAATGAAAGAGACTCCTTTATTTTTCTGAAAAATACCATCAACTTTAAATTATATAAATAATAGGGTTTTATTCAAGCCAAAAAAATGCTGAAATATAATATAAAGTGTTTCTTACTTAACTATTGTACTATAAAAATCGAAACATAAAAACAAACAATAAATTTTAATATATCTATATAGGAGAGAATTATGTCAAAAAATAGTTCAGGATTTGCAATAATGCAAAAATTAGGACAAGCGCTAATGTTACCTGTAGCAGTATTACCTGTCGCTGGTCTTTTATTAGGAATAGGTGTTGGTGTTCCTGCTGCTCTTGCAGCACAAGGAACAGAAATATCTCCACTATTAAAAAATATTTTTAGTGTTATGGGAACAGCTGGAGATACCATCTTTAGTATTCTTCCTTTATTATTTGCTGTTGCAACAGCTATTGCCTTTACAGAAAATGATGGTACTGCTGCCTTGGCAACATTAGTCGGTTATGTGGTATTTTTAGGAACTGTTGGTGCTATTGCTACAATCAATGGTATCGCAACAAAAGCTATCCTAAATATCCAAACACTCGATATGGGAGCTGTAGGTGGATTATTAGTAGGTGGCGTATCTGCCTTTGTTTTTAATAGAACATACAATACTCAATTACCAGAAATCTTAGGATTTTTTGGTGGTAAAAGATTTGTTCTTATTGCAAATGCCTTATCTTGTCTCTTTTTAGGAATAGTGATGACATTTGTTTGGGCTCCTATAGGAGGAGCAATTGAAGTATTTTCAAATTGGGCTGCTTATGAAAATCCAAATATTGCTTTCCCAATGTACGGATTTTTAGAAAGATTACTTATACCTCTTGGTGTACACCATGTATGGAATGTACCTTTTTTCTTTGAGATCGGTAATTTTGATAAAGCTAATTTAGTTAATGTTCAAAATGAAGTTGCTTATTTAGCTCAAAATGCTTCTGATGTTCTTGCTGGTACAGCTCTCCCTGCTGAATTAGTAAAGGGTGAAATTCCACGTTATCTCTCAGGTGATCCCACGGCTGGAAATTTAGCTCCATCATATTTATTCAAAATGTGGGGACTTCCTGCTGCTGCTATTGCAATGGGGCTTAGTGCAAAACCTGAAAATCGTAAAGCCGTAATGGGATTAATGGTTTCTGCTGCCTTAACGTCTTTTTTAACAGGTATTACAGAACCTATTGAATTTTCATTTATGTTTGTAGCACCATTACTTTATTTAGTGCATGCTGGTTTAGTATTTTTAGCATATCTTATTGTAACCCCAATGGATATTCGTCATGGCACAACTTTTTCTCACGGATTGATTGATTATACTCTTCTTTATGGTCTAGGACAAAATCAACATATGTTAATACTTTTGGGACTTGTATGGGCTGTATTATATTTTGTAGTATTTTATTTTGCTATTAAAATATTTAATATTCAAACGCCAGGGCGTGAGGAAGTTTCAGCAACTTCTACACAAAGTGTAAGTGTTGATGAAATTGCAGAAGTACTTGTTCTTGCTTATGGTGGGGCTGATAATATTACAACTACCGACGCTTGTATTACAAGATTAAGAATTTCTGTTAAAGATGCCTCTCTTATCAATCAAGATAAATTAAAAGAATTGGGTGCAAAAGCTGTTATTATCTCAGGTAATGGGACACAAGCTATTTTTGGTACTAAATCTGATATTTATAAAAATGAAATGATTAAATTCATGAAAAAGTAAAATAACCTATTTTCTGAAAAATCCTCTAGTATATCTAGGGGATTTTTTGGTGTTATTTAGTGTAATAATAAAGGATCTGAGTAAAGAAAAAAATATTTTTATTTGACAATATCTTTATAATAAGTTTATAATGTTTTATAAGGATATTCAAATGCCAAATTATAAAAACCTAACCCGTAAAATCACCCCTCTCGTATTAGCGATAGGAATTCCCGCCAGTTTTCGTTCACTTTCTCTATACATACAACAAATTATTGATACTATGTATATTGGTCAATATAGTAGCGATAGTTTACTTGCATTATCATCTGTTGTCGTACCTTTTTGGATGTTTGAATCTTTTTGGATTGGTATAGCTTCGGCAACTACTGTGATGATAGCACAACGTATTGGAGCTAAAAATAAAAACTCTGCTACTAAAGTTGCCCAAATGACTTTTTTACTAGGGATCAGTCTCTCTTTATTTTATTTTATTTTTTGGCAAGGAATGAGTCCAACAGTAGCAAGATTGATGAACTTGACAGGTATTCCTGCTGATAACGCCATTATTTATGTTAGAACGGTATCTTTTGTATATTTATTTAGATTTGTTGGATTAGGAGCTCCAGCTTCTATTTTAGAAGCTTTAGGAAATACAAGAATGATAATGTGGGCTACACTTGCTCAGAGTGCTACCAATATTATTTTAGATCCTATTTTTATTTGGGGCTTAGGTCCTATTCCTGAATTAGGGATTCAGGGAGCTGCTATTGCTACTGTATTAGCAGAGCTTGTAGCGGTAATAATTTTAAGCACTTATTTTTGGAGACATAATTATCTCAACATTAAAACTAGTAAGATCCTACCTTTACAAGCAAATATTAAAGAAAGACTTTCTCTTGGAATGCCTATCACTATAGAAATTATGATTTGGAGTTTATCTACTTCCTCAATCATATCTATGATGAATAATAAATTTCCTTTAGGGGGTGCTCTCTTTAATGTAGGATTTTTACTGAGTGATATGTGTTATAGGCTCTTATATGGATTTGATATTGCAAATATGTCCTTAATAGGTAGAGCCTTTGGAGCAAAACGAAAAGACAGAATGATAGCAACTCTGAGATCTGTAACAAAAAACAAATGGATAGCAGGGGTCTCTATCATGGTACTTTTTTATATATTCAGATTTCCTATTGTAAGATTATTTTCTAATGATCAAGTAATTATCCAAACTACTTTAGATAATTATTTATGGATTCTCAGTATTTCTATTGTCACCCTATCTGTAGGAATTAATATGAGTACTCTAAATGGAATGGGATATGCACGTTATTGTCTCTATGTAAGCTTAGTTGCGATTCCTTTACGTGTTATTTTAGCTTATTGGGTATTATATCACACAAATTTTGGTATTGCAGGAATTTGGGCTTCAACAATAGTTGAAGAAGTTCTAAGAATTGGCTTAACTTATCTTATTCGAAATCATATGTTAGAAAAATATTGGAATAAATGGGCTAATGTTTTACACCCTTAAATTATTATTTTACAAAAAAAGCTCTTAGTTATAACTAAGAGCTTTTTTATTTTATTATTCAAAAATTAATCTTTCAGATTTGCAAAAAATTCAACTAATTGTTCTTCGATTTTTGCTTCTTCTCCACCAGAAATATGAATTTTTATCACATCTCCTTTTTTAACAGCTAAAGACATAATCTTAAGCAAAGAATTACCAGTGACTTTCTTATCACCTTTTTCTAATTCTATTGTTGTTCCTTCAAAACTTTTTACAAGTTTGACTAATTCATTTCCAGGTCTTGTATGAAGACCTGTATCATTTGTTACAGTAATTTCTATACAACTCATTTTTCTCTCCTTAATATGATTGTTATTTTATCTGTTTAATACTTTTTCAAGTGATTCTGTCAAGAATTTTTTTATTTCTGTCCCAGTACCCAAAGAAAGAACTTTTTGAGCAATTTCTTTAGCTTCTGGGATTGTTGTTGCACGAACAATTTCTTTGATTTTTGGAATACTAATAGCACTCATACTTAATTCTGTAACACCAATACCCATTAAAAATAAGGTAGCAAGAGGATTTCCACCTAGTTCTCCACAGACACCAACCCAAACTCCTTTTGTAGTAGCTGCTGCTGTTGCTTGAGCCATAAGGCGAAGTACGGAAGGATGAAGAGAATCATATAAACTAACAATATGAGGGTTCCCTCTATCGACAGCCAAGGTGTATTGGGTAAGATCGTTAGTACCGTAACTAAAGAAATCAACAATATCTGCTAATTCATTAGCAATCATCGCTGCTGCTGGTGTTTCTATCATGACACCACACTGAATATTTGGATCAAAAGCAATCCCTTCTGCAAGAAGTTCTTTTTTACATTCTTCCAAAATATCATTAGATTTTTGTACTTCTTCTAAAGAAATAACCATAGGATACATAATCCCTACTTTTCCAAAAGCAGAAGCTCTTAAAATAGATCTTAATTGCGTTTTGAAAATATCAACTTTATCCAAACATACTCTCAAAGCTCTCCAGCCTAAAAAAGGATTTAATTCATGTGGAAAAGCAAAATAATCTAAGACTTTATCTCCACCAATATCTAATGTTCTAATAATGACAAGATCTTCATCAAAAGCACGTACTACATTGGCATAAGCGTTAGTTTGTTCTTCTTCTGAAGGCCAATTTGATCTGTCCATATAGAGGAATTCACTACGATAAAGTCCAACTCCTTTTGCTCCTTGATCTAATGCAGGTTTTGCATCAATATCAGTACCAACATTAGCACAAAGTTCAATATGTACTCCATCCTTGGTAACAGCAGGTAAGTTTTTAAGAGTCGCTAGTCTTTCAAGCTCTTTTTTATATTCTGTTAATTTTGTATCATAGAATTTTTTATCATCTGCACTTGGATTAATAATAATATCGCCTTCGGAGCCATCCAAAATAATTTCTTGCCCATTTTGAACATGATCTAAAATTTCTCTTGCTCCAACAATTGCAGGAATCACTAAAGTACGAGACATAATTGCTACGTGAGAAGTTGCTCCACCTTCTGCAGTCACAAATCCTAAGACTTTTGTTCTATCCATTTGAGCCGTATCTGAAGGTGTTAGATCAAAAGCTATCACAACAGAAGCTTCTTCTATTTCTGACAATTGAGGAATATGAATCCCTAAGATATTAGAGACCAAGCGTCTAAAAATGTCTTTCATATCAGCTGCACGTTCACGCATATATGTATCTTCCATCGTGCTAAACATTTCTATATATTGTTCTGCTACTGTCTGTGTTGCTTTATCAGCTGAATAAAGCTCATCTTTAATTAGTGTTTTAACTTCTTCTTCCATTCCTTCATCAAGAAGAATTTCTATATGTCCATCAAAAATTTCAGCTTCTTCGGCACCTATATTTTTTAAAGTAATTTCTTTAATTTTTTCTAATTGTTCTTGTGCTTTAGTTCGTCCTTCATCAAACAATTTATATTCTTGTTCAATTTGCGAAGTAGCAATTTGTTTTTCATTAATTTTAATTTCTGGTTGAGCAAAAATAAAAACTTTTCCTGAAACAACTCCAGGACATGCTGATATCCCTTTAATTTTGATTGTAGCCATGGTTGACTCCTATGGTATTTTTTTATAATTATTTATTTTCTTTTTCTTCAATTGGTATGTATCGACCGTTAGAGACAACACCGTGCACATTCAAATCATCATCTAATATAGTAATATCAGCTTTATAACCAGCTTTAAGATAGCCATACTCATCATCTTTATTAATAGACCTAGCAGGGTAAAGAGAAGCCATTCTAAAAGCATCTTCTAAAGGCACTTTAACGTATTTCACTAGATTCTGGACACATTTATCCATTAAGATCGCTACTCCAGCTAAAGTACCATCTTCAGCAACACATTTACCATCTCTGTGATAAATCTTCCGCCCACCAAATTCGAACTCTTTTATATCTGTTCCTGCTGGTGCAGCAGCATCACTGACAAGGAAGAGATGATCCCCCAGTGATTTGTAAGCAATATCGACAGAAGCATAATTACAATGGATTCCATCAACAATAATACCTGCATAAATATTATCACTTTCCAAAACAGTTCCTACAGCCCCAGGCTCTCGAGAGTCAAAAGGACGCATTGCATTATATAAATGTGTTGCCATAGTAAGACCATGAGGTATTTTTTCTGTTATTTGAGCAAAAGTACCATTAGTATGCCCCATAGATACTATTACTCCAGCATCTGCTAGTTTTTTGATATGCTCAGCATCTACCTCTTCAGGTGCTAAGGTTACTATTTTACGGGCAATATTAGCATTTATGATAGCATCTAACATTGCTACAGATGGTTTTCTAATGTGTTCTATTTCATGAATACCTTTTTTAATTTTAGAAAGATAAGGTCCTTCAAAATGCCAAGCAATAATTCCCAATAATTCTGGATTAACAAGATGATTAATAAGATCTATGGCTTGTAAAATACGCTCATCACTAGTAGTAATTAGGGTTGGAGCAAGAGAAGTTACCCCATGTTTGATATTTGTTTGATATAATGTTTGTAAGGTATCTAAAGAAATATCATGATTAATATCTGCGCCACCACAGCCATTAACTTGAAGATCTATATATCCAGGAACAATAGTTTTTCCTTTGAGATCTATTTTTGTCATTACAATATCTGAAGAAGAGTCCATTTCTATACTTTTGATTCTATCATTTTCGATAATTACTGTAGCATTATCAAGGAATTTTTCTCCATCAAATACTTTGGCATTGACCAAAGCATAATAAGATTTGTACAATCCTTTGATTAAAATTTTAGGATGAATACTTTTTGCTTCTACTTCTTTGTGATAACGATATGTTCTTAATCTAATATCTGCTACAGCTTCTTCACTAGCAACAAATGTTGCTTTTGTATGTATTTGTAATGCTGAGGCAGGATAAAGATGATTAACACCTTCTTCTATACTTAATTGTAATGCTCTTGATTTATTAGAACCTTGAGCTAATACAAGAATTTCTTGCCCATCAAGGAGCGTTCCCACCCCAACAGTCAATGCAACTTTAGGAACTAAATCTAAATTACCATTAAAAAACTTTGCATTAGCAACACGTGTTTCAAAGGCTAATTCTTTATCTCTTGTACGTGATTGTAATGAAGATCCAGGCTCGTTAAATGCTAAATGTCCATCATCTCCCAAACCACAAACCCACAAATGGACACCACCATAAGATTTGATTAATTCTTCATAACGTTGCCCTTCTTCTTTAACATCTTCTATCAAAGAATTCAACAGATGAATATTTTTTGCTTGGGCATCAATAAAATTAAAAAACTTTGTATTAATAATTGAAGAAAAACTATTAATATTCGAAGGATCTATCCCTAGATATTCTCCCGTATTAAAAAAAACTACATTTTTAAAACTCAATACACCGTCTTTATGGAATTGAACAAGTCTTTCGTACATAGGTTGAACTGTTCCACCACCTGGTATTCCTAAAACAAAAGGTTTATCTTCTGTAGGGGCAAAATCAAGTATTCTTTTTGCAATAAAATATGCAGACCAATCCCCAACATGTTCTTCTGTTATAATTAATCTCATAACACACTCCTATGTACAAATTTTAGCAATTTATTCATTAATTAAGGCTGTCAGCAATCTGCCAGCAACTTTATCTACCATAAAGGTAGTTTTTGGATGCATTTGTAAATTAGAAGCTGGACTCATATCTGAAATTGCTTTTTCTAAACAAGATCTAAGCGCAAAAGCTTTGTTTATCCCATAGACTACTATTAAAACTTCTCTTGCTTCGTAGATTGTCTCCACACCTATTGTTAATGCTTGAGAAGGCACTTGAGATATATCCCCATCAAAAAATCGAGCATCAGCTTTGATCGTTTCTGAAGTTAATGTTTTTAATCTTGTTCGAGAATGTAAAGAAGATCCTGGCTCATTAAAAGCTAACTCTCCCATAGTCCCTAAAGAACCTAAGAAAAAATCTAACCCACCAACATCTATAATTTTTTGTTCATATTGTTCACATTCTAAAGAAAGATTTTCGGCAGTTCCATCTAAAGTATAAATGTTTTGAGGACATATATCAATTTTAGAAAAAAACTTTTCTTGTAGTTGTTTAAAATAATTTTGTTGTTTGAGCTGTGAGTATCCAACAAATTCACCTGCATAAAAAATAATAACATTTTTTAAAGAAACTTTTTTTTCTTGGACATAATATGCCAATTTTTCACAGATACTTAGCACAGTAAAACCTGTAGATAAACCCAATACAAAATATTTTTTGTGATGATTATTGATTTTATCGACAAGTTTTTGGGTTGCAGATTCTACGATTTCATCTCGATTGAGGAGCACTTGTAATTTCATTGTGATACCTCTACACTTTTTAACTATAAACAATCATAGCATATTTTTGATTTTATGCAAATTTAAAACAGAAAATAATATATATTAAATAAATTTTATTACAAAACACGATACCTTTTGATTGACTATCTTTTTTTTTCATTGTATAATTGTTTAATATATAAATTAAGAGGTTACTATGTTTAATTTTTTCAAAAAGACTCCTAAAGTCATCGATATATACTCTCCTTTAGATGGAGAATTATTACCACTATCTTCATCTCCAGATGAAGCATTCGCACAAGGAATGATGGGAGAAGGTCTTTGTATCAGTCCTACAAAAGATACTCTCTATTCACCTTTAGATTGTGAAGTAAATATATTTCACACCTTACACGCTGTGGGTTGTAACAACGGTACTATAGAAATGATCGTACACATAGGGATGAATACCGTCCAATTAAATGGTGAAGGATTTAAAGCGTTAGTACCTCTCCAAGGAAATGTAAAAAGTCAAACTCCTCTCATTTCTTTTGATCAAGATATTTTATTATCCAAAGTAGAAACTCTTATTACTCCTGTGATCGTAGTAGAAAAACCAGAAACAGCTACTTTAAAAATTATTAAAGAGTCTGGATCTGTCACTGCTGGCGAATTAATTATGCAAATAATATTATAAACGAATACTTAAGACTATCTCTTTACCAAATAAAACCCCCTGATATTAAATAGGGGGTTTATTTTTGTTTTATGCATTTTTATTTTGACGCCACACTTGTTCTTTTTCCCATAGTTGATTATAGTAGTAACCTTTATTACTAAGTTTTATTTTATTTTCTTGAGGAAGAGGAACATAACGCCAAAACACATAACGTGCATTTTGCTCTAATTTTTGAACACCCTGAGTTTCTTTTGTCATCCAAATAAGATAATCGGTAATAAATAATGTTTTTAAATCACCTTTTAGCTTGGCTTCAAGATAATATTCATAATAACGACCTGTTAACCCTTCTTCCATCCAATAATAAGAAGCAATTTCTTTTGCTGCTTGCCATCGAATATCACCCACTCCTGTTAGTAAAGATAAGTCTGCAGATCTGGTGAAAATAGGAAGAACGACTCGTCCTCTTCCAAATTGTTTATTATCACCATCCAAAGCTTCCCAACATGCTCCCGTGACACCATAACCAGGCAACAAAATCATATAAGGCATAATATTCATTACTTCCCCTTTATAAACACGTTCAAAAGCCTCAGGGTCTAAGGCTAGCCATTGATTTAGTTTTTTTCTTACTATTCCTTTAAAGAGATAGTCTCTACTTTCTTTTGGTAAAAACCCAGAAGTCAATAAAGGAAAAGGATTCCCTTTACGTCCTACTGTCATCTTTACCATTTGACGTAAATTACTCACTTCAGACATTAAACTTTCTTGATTTGAACTACTGCCTTGAGCTGTACCACCACCATCACCACCACCGCTTTCCATTTGTAGTTCATCCAAAGCTTCTTGAGCTTTAGACATGACACGAGCACAAAGTCCCATTTCTTTGTTGATTTTTCTAATTTCTTTATGAAGAGCAGGAATTTCATCTAATGCTTTACTTTGTTCAGCACTATAAACACCCTCATATTTTGTATCTGCATCAGGATCTGCATGTATTTCTCGTAATACTTCAAATATAAGAGATAGATCATGTAGTGTCTTATCTCTTTGTTCTTTAAATCCATCAAATCTTCCCTTTTCTACCTGTAATAAAGCAATATGTTTTTCTTGTTTACCACTTACAATTTGAGCAGTTTGAGTTGGTGTAGCTGCAGAACCTTCTGTTTCATCTACTGCTGATGGTTTTATTTTTCCATCTACAATCCCCTGAAGCCATTCATCAGCATAGAACATTGTTTCTGTTTCATAATCAACAGGCGTTACTGGCTGATCTAAAATAAATTTTTGATCTTCTGGAGAAAGATTTCTAAGATCGACGAGTCCATAACGTAAGAATAATCTTTTAGCTGTACTTAATTCTGGATTTATCATTTTAGCAATCATAGGATACAATTCCCAAAACATGTTACCAAGTTTATCTCTATACATACGCTTATCTTCTTTATCTGTAGCTGTTTCGTAATTTTTTTTCATCTGTAAAAATCGTTCAGCAAAAGCATCGTCTATTCCTAATAAAAGTTTTTTTATATAACTATTATCTGGTAATTCTTGATATAATCCCATAGTATAACCCTTTGTTTTATCTTTGACAAATATAAATTTCTTTATTATCTTAACTTACTTCGTTTTTTAACATAATTCAACTATTTTTATGATTTTATTTTATTATTATTTTTATTATTTTATAATAGATACTTGAATAAAGAGTAGTAACATTGTATAATAATAGACTAATTATATTAATGTTATAAGGATCTCAATATGTCATTCATTGGTGTCTTTGATTCAGGACTTGGAGGATTGAGTGTTCTTAAACATCTTCATGATCAATTTCCTCATGAAGAATTCGTCTATCTTGCCGATTCTCAGAATATTCCTTATGGAGAAAAAAATACTATCCAATTAAAAGAAATATTTGATCATAATATCAACTGTTTTAAAAAAGCTAAAGGTATTGTGGTAGCATGCAGTACAATAAGCAGTTTGATTCCCAAAAAAAAACTTCCAGAAATTCCTTTATTTAGTATTATAGATTCTTTGGTACAAACATACACTCAAGAATTTAGTGATGTTGAGAATATTGGAATACTTGCTACTTCTTTTACAGTAGAGCATGGAGCCTACCTAAATGCTTTGACTCAAGCCAAGCTTAATACAAATATTACACAAGTTGCAGCACCGCTATTAGTACCAGCAATAGAAAATAATGTAGATAATATCATGGAAATAGCAGATCAATATATTGCTCAATTCCCTAATGATATTAGGCATTTGATATTAGGCTGTACTCATTATAATTTATTATTAGAAAAATTTCAACTTCATTATAAAAGATTAACAATAATAAATCCTTATAATGGAATTATAAAGCAAATATCCCCTATTATTTCTAAAGAAAAAACAGACATTATCAAACCTCTTGTGTTTTTAACGACCAAATATAGTAAGAATTTACAAAATATTTCAGAAGAAATAATGCAACAAGATATTATTTGGCAATCTATTTCTCTCTAAAAAATCATATTATATCAATATTCAGGAGATATCATGAATAAAAAGATCTTTATATTTATTACTTTATTATGTACTATATCTATTAATACTCCCGCAGCTATTGTTAATCAAATCGTTGTTAGTGTAGGTAGTATCGCTATTACCAGTTTTGATATTGCTCGTATGCGTGACTTTGAGGCTATTATTGCTCAAAAACGTCCTACTTCTAATGAAGCCTTAGAAAAACTTATTACTTTATCATCTTTATTAGTAATTGCAGAAAATAATACTGATTATTATATGGATGAAGTAGAATTAAGAAAACAAATTAATACTATGACTAATAATCCTTCAGACCCTAATAGTGCCCAACGTAAGAAATTATACGAAGATTATAGTGACCTATATAGGCTATTAATCAGATCAGATAAAGTCAAAAGAGGATTAATGTTTGGGGATATTCATATAAAAGAAGAAATCAACAAACCTATTCCTTTAGCTGTATCCAAAGCTTTTTATAACAAAAATAAAGCTCAATTCAAAGATTCTCCTTTCCCAAAATTTAATCTCATTATTTTTGCAGTTGCTGCTTCAGACAAATGGACTTTATCAGAACTCTCTGAAGTAGAAGAAAAAATGCAAGCGCTTGCTAAAGATCTTGATAGTTCTAATGATTTTAATGCTCTTAAAAAGAAATATTCCTCTTTACGATTTACTGCTTTTTCTGGAGCTACGGGATTATTTACTCCAGATGTTCTCATTCTTCAAAAAAAAATCCCTGATGAAATTTTAGGAATTGCTCTTCAACCTTCTTTAAATTTAGGTGGAGCTCCTATTCCTATTACCAAAAATAAAGGGATCTTTATTCCTCAGCCTATCCCTTTTAGAAGTACAGGCGTTTCTACTTATCTCACAATGAAAATCCTTGATGTTGTTCAACCAAAACAACTTAGCTTAGATGTTGCATTGCCAAGAGTAGAAGAAATGATTAAGTACGAAAGAGCTGAAAAAGCAATAGATAAATCCATCAAAAAAAGAATAGCTGAAGGAGAAATTACCCTCACCCCTTCAGATAATACTTACAAAAGTGTTTTTAATAGATTTAAATAAAGATAAGATATAGGAATCATAATCATGATAGAAAAAAGAATTAGTGCTCGAAGATACGGACGTTTATTAGCTGTTTTATATCTTAACGACAATATAGAAAATATTAATGATGAGGTTATTCCTTCTATATATATAGAAAAATTAGAAACATATTTACCAGAATATTCTAGCTTACCTATAAATGTTCAAAATCAAATTATACAATTTGCACAAAGTACTATTACTAAAGTCTATGAGCAAGAAAATTCTCTAATTGAGATTGTTTCTAAGACTAGTGCTAACAGAACTTGGGATAAATTTTTAACCCTTGATAAAGCTTTATTATTAATAGGTGTCTTAAATCTTCAAAAAGAAGATACTCCTTCTGTGATTGTTAAAGAAATACTCATTGTTAGTGATCTTCTAAACAATCACAATGCAGCTCCTTATTTATCAGGAATCCTAAAAAGTATTGCTTTCCCAATAAAAGAAAACACTTCTGTACTCAGTAATTTTAAGAAAACATCAAAAATCAGATTAAAAACACCTCGGTAAGGATAATATTATGATAAAGTCTCTAGAAGAATTATATAAAATTATTGATGTCTTACGCTCAGAAAATGGTTGTCCTTGGGATAAAGCTCAAACCGTACAATCCTTAGACAAACTCTTTTTAGAAGAATGTTTTGAACTATCTGATGCTATTCAAGAAAATAATTCCAAAGATATTGCTGAAGAGCTTGGTGATGTGACTTTTATGCTTTTATTACTTAGTCATATTGCTCAGCAGGATAATATTTGTCACTTACCTGATGTGTATAATCAAGCCATAGAAAAACTTGTTTTTAGACATCCTCATGTTTTTGGAAATATAACGGTCAACAATCAAGAAGAAGTCATTGCTAACTGGGAACAATTAAAGAAAAAAGAAAAATCAGAACGAGAAAGTACTTTTGATGGAATTCCAAAATCTCTCCCAGAGATAATGCGTTTTGACAAATTAATGAGAAAATTATCTACCCATAATCAAAATATACAAGACTACAAAGATAATAACACTACACCCAAATCAAGCCTCAAAGACACATTAATTCAATATGCTTCTGAAGGACATAATCTCTCACAATTAATAAAAGAAATCAACACAGAAATCGAAACACAAGCTAGACAAAAAGGATTATAATTTAGGTAACTTATGAAAATTCCTGAACTTAAAACCATTCCCATTACCCAACATTACACAGAACGTCAAAGTTTTTTACTTCACAAAATGGGGATAGAGAACTTAGAAGATCTCATCACTTACTTTCCTTTTCGTTATGAAGATAGAACAGAGATCAGTACCTTAACAGATCTCGTTTTTTCTCAAGAAACAGCTGTCATCAGAGCTACCGTTACCGCTCAAGAATCTTTTTTTTGGAATAAAAAAAGACAAGTCAAAATCCTTATCACTGATCATTCTGCTAGTGCTGAACTCGTTACTTTCAATATGCGTGGCATAGACAAATTAATGCCTGTAGGGCAAGAATTTTATATTTATGGCAAATTTGAATTTCGCTTTAATAAAATACAATCCTCTAATTTTGAATTTGAACCCATAGAAAAATTTGGATCACCTACTTCTCTCTTGGGCAAAATAGTCCCCGTTTATCGTGTTACCGAAGGACTGAGACAAAAAGAATTTTATAAAATAATCAAAAAATCTTTTGATCTTTCGCTCAAACATATTAAAGATCCTGTGCCTAAATATTTTAGAGAAAGTAGAAATTTATTAGATAAAATATCATGTTTACAACAATTACATTATCCTGACACCTTTTCACAATTAGAAAAAGCAAGAGTGCGTGGTGCTTATGAAGAATTTCTCTGTACAAGAATAGCTCTAGAACTACGAAGAATGCAAGAAATTAAAACAACAAAAGAACATCGTTATCCTAACAAGGATATTTTAACCAAATTTAAGCAAGAATTACCTTTTAAGATGACTTCTGCACAAGAACGTGTTATTCAAGAAATATTTGAAGACCTCAATCAAGAACATGCCATGCATAGACTCCTTCAAGGAGATGTTGGCTCTGGTAAGACTACAGTAGCTCTAGCATCTATGATTCTTGCTGCGGCTAATGGACATCAGGCCGCTTTTCTTGCTCCTACAGAAGTCTTAGCCTTTCAACATTATAAAAAAATAAAATCTCTTTTAGAAATATTACAAATTCCTTGTGCTTTATTGACAGGAAGCTTTTCTACCAAAGACAGGCAACCCATTTTAGAAGGCTTAAAACTTGGCACTCTTCCTATTATTATAGGAACGCATGCTTTGTTTCAAAAAGAAGTTGTTTACCACAATCTCTCTTTAGTAATTATTGATGAACAACACAAATTTGGGGTAGAACAACGTGGAATGCTCATCAAAAAAGGTGAGAATCCTGATATTTTAGCAATGACAGCGACCCCTATTCCTCGTACGATTACTCTGTCATTATATGGAGATCTGGATATTTCTATAATCGATGAACTGCCTGCTGGAAGACAAGAAATAACAACGACCCATGTCAAAAAAAGTCAATACAGAGCTATGCTGGACAAACTACATAAAGAAATACACAAAGGTAGACAGGCTTTTATTGTGTGTCCTTTTATTGAAGAAAACGAAAATATGGTAAATGTAAAATCTGCTGAACAAGTACATGCAGAATTTGTTAAACTCTTTCCTCAATATAATGTTAGCATTGTTCATGGACGTATGACTCAAAGTGAAAAAGATCAAATCATGAAAGAATTTGCTTTAAATAATTCTCAAATTCTCGTTGCTACTACTGTCATTGAAGTGGGGATTGACATTCCCAATGCTACCATTATGATTATAGAAAATGCAGAACGTTTTGGATTAGCTCAATTACACCAATTACGTGGACGTGTTGGTAGAGGAAAAGATAAATCTTTTTGTTTTGCTGTAAATCATGGATATGATGCCGATCTTCGTTTAGATATTTTTTGTTCCACGACAGATGGCTTTGTTATTGCTGAAGAAGACCTCAAAATTAGAGGTCCTGGTGAAATTTTAGGTGTCAGACAAACAGGTGTCCCTGTTTTTAAGTTAGCAGATTTTGCTAAAGATCAAAAAATACTACAAGCTTCTGTTAACGATTCTCAATTAATTTTTGAGAAAGATCCCAAGCTTGAACTACCTATTCACCTATCATTATTAGAATTTTTAGAACTAGATAGTTCTTTTAGAGTATTCTCTGGATAAACAAAAATTTAATCAAAAAACACCCTTTTATTTAAAGGGTGTTTTTTTTATTTTTAATTAAAGTTTGTGAGATTGCCTATCCGATAGACAAATGTAGTCTTATGTATACTAAAAAATACCTATTAGTATATCTATATATTTTCGGTCTAATTAAAAAAAACTTTATAATATTTATAAAAAAAATTACGGATAGAATAAAAGAGATAGGAGGAACATATATTAAGTTCAATTGGAGTTGAATTTAATATAATTGTATCATTATTAAATTATATAATTAATAAAGCAATAAAAGTACATGAATCAAGGAGGATATCATGATTATAAATAACAATATCAGTTCCATTTTTGGGAATAGACAGTTATCTATTGATACAGCAATGACTGATAAAAATATGGAGAGATTGTCTTCAGGAATGCGTATAAACCGTGCTGGTGATGATGCTTCAGGACTTGCAGTTTCTGAAAAAATGCGTGCACAAATCAAAGGTTTAAATCAAGCTCTTAGAAATACCCAAGACGGCGTATCTTTTATCCAAACAACAGAAGGTTATTTGCAAGAAGTTGGAAATGCTCTTCAACGTGTTCGTGAACTTTCAGTTCAAGCTTCTAATGGTATTTACTCTGATGAAGATCGTGGATATATTCAAGTAGAAGTATCTCAAATGGTCGACGAAATTGATCGTATTGGTTCACATGCTCAATTTAATGGTCTTAAAATGCTTTCAGGTATGTTTGCTGAAGCAACAGCTGAAAGTACACCTACTGCCGAAATGTATTTGCACCTCGGTGCTAATATGGACGAAAGAGTACAAGTTCATATTGCTACAATGAATTCTACTTCTTTAGGAATAAAAGATTTAGGAACTAATGAACCTATTTCTATTGCATCACAAGATAGTGCCAATTTAGCTATCGGTACTATTGATCAAGCTCTTTCAAGAGTTAACGAACAAAGAGCTGATTTAGGTGCATATCAAAATAGACTTGAGTCAGCAACTCGTAGTATTATGGTTGGATCTGAAAATCTCCAAGCTGCCGAATCTCGTATTCGTGATACTAATATGGCTCAAGAATCTAGCTTATTAGCTAAAAACCAAGTCTTAACACAGGCTGCTGTATCTATGTTAGCTCAAGCTAATCAAAGACCACAAATGGTTTTACAACTATTAAGATAGTCTATTTAATCAGAATGTTTCCTAATTTTATTTAGGAAACATTCTGATTTTATAAAACAATAATAACATATTATTATTTTCCTTCGTGAATTTATATCATGTCTTAATCTACTATTTAGAAAGAGACTCTACTCTGTACAAGGATGGGTATATATTCAAGGAGGAATAATATATGATTATTAATAATAATATTAGCTCTATTTTTGCGAATAGACAAGCTAGTATGATAGATA
>CAMQSH010000021.1 GCA_947036575.1 uncultured Brevinema sp.
TCATTACCACTTATAGAACCAGAGTTGTTAGCATTATTAATATTTACTGTACTAGTATTACCATTAGCATTACCTATCATCCCACCAGCATTATTACCACTACCAGTAGTAGTTATATCACCAGTGTTTTTAACATTATCAATAGTGACTGTACCAATAGCTTGGCCTATCATCCCACCAACATCATTACCACTTATAGAACCAGAGTTGTTAGCATTATTAATATTTACTGTACTAGAAGTTTTAGCATAGCCTATCATCCCACCAACATCATTACCACTTATATCACCAGTGTTTTTAACATTATCAATAGTGACTGTACCAATAGCTTGGCCTATCATCCCACCAGCGCTACCACCAATAGCTAATAAAAAATCTATAAAAGCTTTATTAGTGAGTCCTGTAAGCGTTACTGTACCTTTACTATCGGCTATAAAAGCACCAGCATATCTATATAGAGCTGTGCTTTTTATGCTACCACTCTCTATGGTGAGATTTTTGATCTCTGTAGTAGTACCATTTGGTACTGATAGGATTAATCCAGCATTATCAGTATCACTCTCTATTTTTAGGTTTAGGATTTTTTTGCCATTACCGTCTATGATAGCACCTGTAAAGGATTTTATCCCTGCAAATGTTTTACCCTTCATATCGATATCTGCATCAAAAAGAATGTTTTCTGTGACATCTTTACCTGATAAAGCTACAAGATCATCTGCTGTTTTTATGGTGATGCCATCCCATACAGGAGTGCCATTGTTATCAGTAACGCTACAACCTACTAGTATTAAAGATATAAATACTATCTTTAAAAAGTTTGAGGTAAATCCCCAAATATTATTTGTTTTACTCATTGTAAACCCCCTTTATTATATTGTAGATTATATTTTATGTTTTGTAAAGTAAAAAGAGATTTATATTTAGATTCAATAATTATAGTAGCTTTTCTTGCAATAATTTTAAAATCATGTATAATTTAAAATCAATTTTAAAGATAGCTATTTATAGTCTGCCAAAAAACTTAGGGGTAAAAGTAAAATTGTATAAATTAGTTAATATATAGTCAAAAATATAGAAGTCACAATTATTCTATATTATAGAAAATTAAAATAGGAGTTTTTCATGGAAAAAACTAAAAATATTTGGGGATTTACCTCAAACTTTTTAAAGATAATATTATTATCTTTAATACTGGTAGGTTGTAGTGTTACAGGTCTACACGATACTAGTAACCTTAGTGTAGATAATACTACTTATCACTACACTATAACAACAGCTCAGGATCTTGCAGCTCTATCAGGTAAAGCTATTGTAGGAAACATTTTGTTTGCGAATGATATTGATATGAGGGGTGTTTACTTTGTAGGAATAAGAGTTTTCTCAGGTATTATAAATGGTAATGGTAAAACAATAAAAAATCTAAACATAGTTGCCCCTGGTCATATAGGACCTGCTGGTGATGCTGGATTGGTCAGAGAAGTGCCAACAAACTCTACTACAGAGATAAAAAACCTAACTATAGATAGTGGTAGTAGTATAAAAGGACAGTTCATAGGTGCTTTTATAAGTAGAAATGATGGTACGGTAACTCTTACAGGTCTTACCAATAAAGCTATTATAGATGGTTGTGCTTCTGGTGGGCTAATAGCTCATAATGTCGGTACAATAACTATTAACAATTCTGCAAACTATGGAGCTATGACTGGGGATAATTCTGCTGGTGGTCTTTTAGCTTCTGATGTTGGTACATCAACTATTAACAATTCTGTAAACTATGGTACTATAGTTAGTTATTATGCTGGTGGGATAGTAGGTTCCTCTGTTACAGAAACTATTATTAACAATACTATAAACTATGGAAATATAACTAGTGAGTATGCTTCAGGTGGGATGATAGGCACCTCTTTTACAGATACTATTATTAACAATTCTGCAAACTATGGTATTGTAGATGGAAGTTATCTGATTGGTGGAATGATAGGCTGGGTTATGGGTAGTGGTACGAGACAGATAATTCATTCTTATAGTTATCAAGCTCAGAAATTAGTTGGTAGTATTTTTGGTGAAAGTATAGAGCTAATTATAACAGCGAGTTATTATTTAGCAGGTACTACTGGTGTTGGTTTTGGTGGAGATCCACTGACTGCTGATGAGTTTAAAAATCAAGCTAGTTTTGTTGGCTGGGATTTTAATACTATATGGAAAATGGGGGATTTATATCCTGTATTAAAATAAGATAACTAATATATTTAGATAAAAAGACACCTTCAATAGAGAGGGTGTCTTTTTTTTAAGAACTGATATTTGTTAGTAGGCAAATCCTATAGATGGCTTGATCTCAAAACCATGACTACCTATATATATTCCATTATCATGAAAACTTGAGAAATTATATGCTAATAATAGAGACAAAGTCATTCCTATTCCATAGTTATTACGGTATAAGCCTCTAAAATTTATCCCTGCAGTATAAGATCCTCTTGAATTTAAGTAGTTTGCTCCAAATTCAGCATTAAAACCTGCTAACCATCCAGAACCTTTATAATCTCTATTATCATAAAAAGATCGTCCTATTCCTATTTGATAACCGATTCTGTATGTAGATGTATCATAATTATTCCATAAATAATCTACATTGACTAAGTGTGAGGTATAGATTTTGTTTTTACGATGGAGTAATCCTCCAAAATTCAAGGATATTCCTGTTGCATAATATGGGGCGCTAATCACAGAGGCACTACTAAGAGATAATATAGCATAGGTATTTTGATGAAATTCTTCAAGGGTATCATAGCCAAATCTACCTATCATTTTTTTGAGGAAAGGAGACATTTCTCTTTTTTGAGAAGTTTCTTCTGTTTGTGCAAATATTGGAGTGGAAAACACTAAAAATAAGAATAAGATGTTTTTCATAAAAAGGTCCTTATATTTTATTATTGATATATAATTATAAAGTATAAATATAGTATTTGTCAATAGTAATTATAAATAAACCCCCTGCCTCGCTATGAGATGGGGGGTTTATTTTATCAATTTAATCTAATATCATTAGTCTAGTTATCTTAGTTCAGGATATAAATCCCCCATTTTCCATATAGTATTAAAATCCCAGCCAACAAAACTAGCTTGATTTTTAAACTGATCAGCAGGTATTGGAGTACCACCAGGACCAACAATAATACTACCCAAATAATAACTGTTATTTATCGTCAGAGAACTTACGATAAATGTACCAACTAATTTCTGAGTTTTGTAACTATGAGATGTGTTAATCGTGAATTTACCAGAAGCACTAGTAGTGGTGCCTATCAACCCACCAGCATCTTCACCACTTATAGTACCAGTGTTAGCAGTGTTTTTAATAGTGACTATACAAAGAGCTTGGCCTATTATCCCACCACTAACATCTTCACTACTTATAGCACCAGTGTTGTTAGCATTATTAATAGTGACTGTACCAATAGCAGCACCTATTATCCCACCAACTCTTTTATAACCACTAGTATTATTACCTCTTATATTACCAGTGTTGTTAGCATTATTAATAGTGACTGTACCAGTATCTATACCTATTATCCCACCAACAGCATTGCCAGTTATGGAAGCTTTATTAGTGAGTCCTGTAAGTGTTACTGTACCTTTACTATCGGCTATAAAAGCACCAGCATCTCCAGATGTGCTTTTTATGCTACCACTCTCTATGGTGAGATTTTTGATCTCTGTAGTAGTACCATTTGGTACTGATAGGATTAATCCAGCATTATCAGTATCACTCTCTATTTTTAGGTTTAGGATTTTTTTGCCATTACCGTCTATGATAGCACCTGTAAAGGATTTTATCCCTGCAAATGTTTTACCCTTCATATCGATATCTGCATCAAAAAGAATGTTTTCTGTGACATCTTTACCTGATAAAGCTACAAGATCATCTGCTGTTTTTATGATAATACCATCCCATGGAGTGCCAGTGTTATCAGTGTTATTAGTGTTATCAATAGCACTACAGCCTACTAGTATTAAAGATATAAATATTATCTTTAAAAAGTTTGAGGTAAATCCCCAAATATTTTTAGTTTTTTTCATTTTAACTCCTTTTTAATAAAACTCCTCTTATTAGAGGGTGAACAATATACTTAAAAAGATATAACCATTCAGTTTACATAGAGTTTTTAGAAAAAGAATTTAAAATGAAAAAAGCTCACTGGGTTATACGTGTTCACCCTCTGAGCTTATAGAATTAATTGCTACTTGCACATGGACGTGAAAACCACAATGAGCGATTTTTCGCTATATAAAAAATGTACAAATAATTAACAATACTACTTACACATCAATTTAGAGTATGTGCAAGTAGTATTGGTTTTACGTGTAGTGCAAAATTAAGTCAAAGGATGAACATTTATATTATAGCACAAACTATTTTCTTTGTCAAACTTTTTTATTGATTTCGTTTTATGAGAGATATTTATATTGTAATAGGATTATTTTTAAACAGATATTTTTTATAAAAGAGTGTCCTATTTTATAAAAATAATGTATAATATCAGAATAGAATTATTAAGGAATAACAATGTACAATCTCAAAACTAAACTACAACGCTTTAACAAATGCAAATATAGTCTTTATTATGGATTATTAGGCGAATATGATTTCGAAAAATTCACCCTCATTGTCGATCAAGTACAGGCTGATCCTTTTGCTCAACCCTCAAAAATGACGATTAAAGTTCCTTTTAAAAATACAGAGTTTGATCCTAGTTTGATCGCTAATCCTGTGCGTTTGTATTCCTTTTGTGATGCGATAGGACGTATTTTTGCCCAAAATATTCGTACGATGACCAAAGATGACAAGGGTTCTGGTAATGGTGGTTTTTGCGGTATTCGTTACGGTGCTCAAAAAGTCATAGAAGGCAATTCCGTCATCATCCAAGACGATTGTATAGAGCTAAAAATATTAGCAGGATTACCAGCTTTTGGACGAACGATAGCAGCTAAAGAAGCTCAAGAATTTCTCTTAGAAGAACTTCCTAATCTTGTACAAAAAACATTATTAGAAGCAAAACAAGAAAACAAATATTTATTAGATTTTGTTCAAATGACAGAAAGACAACACTGGCTTAGAGAAGAATGTCAAAAACAAAATATTATTACTTTTGTGGCTAATAATTCTATTTTAGCAAGAGCATCTGCGATCAACGACAAACCTATGTCTCATCAAAAAGCCAGAACTTTTCAATCTCCTAAAGAATTAGAAAAAACAATCACCTTGCCAGATGGATTTCAGATCACAGGAATGGCTATCCCTAAAGGGATTACCTTAATTGCTGGTGGTGGTTTTCATGGTAAATCTACCTTGCTTACTGCTATTTCTAATGCCATCTACAACCATATACCTGGTGATGGGAGAGAATATTGTGTGACTGATGACACAGCTGTGTTCTTGAGAGCTGAAGATGGGCGCTTTATAGAGGGGATAGATATTTCTCCTTTTATTCATAACTTACCAGAATACAAATCTTCAACATTCTTTCAAACAGACAATGCCAGTGGATCTTCTTCACAAGCAGCTAATTTGGTAGAATCTTTAGAAATGGGTTCTAAACTAATCCTAATCGATGAAGATATTTCAGCAACAAACTTTTTAGTGAGAGATTTTCGTATGAGATCTTTAGTGCCTGATTACAAAGAAACAATCACACCCTTAATTGCTCATATAAAAAATCTTAAAAAACATAATGTTTCGTTGATTATGGTTACAGGAGCTTTGGGTGACTTTATGAATATTGCCGATAGGGTGATTGTTGCCGATAATTATGATTATACAGATCAAACTCAAAAAGCCAAAGAAATCATGAAAGAAAATCCTTTAGAAAAAATTGATGCTCCTGCTTTTGGAATTAGAGATAATAGAATTGTGATGGGTAATAGTGTTAGTTTTGTTGGAAAAAAAGGATTAGCATTAATTGATGGTGAAAAGGGTCATGTAAAGCTTGGTAGAGAAACGATAGATCTTAGCTCTTGGCATCATATTTACGATTTTTCACAGTATGGTACTTTAGCAGCAGTACTTGCTTATGCAAAAGAAAAAGAATATCTCAATCAAAGTCCTAAAAAGATTTGGGATCAAGTATCAAATGATATAGAAAAATATGGTTGGGAAATTTTCTCAAGAGTAGGTTTTAATCATTTATCACCAAGACAAATAGATAGAAAATCAAAACAAAGTAGCGACAAACTTGAAAAAACGAGAGCTTGGCGTTATATTGTAAAGACAAGACCATTAGATTGGCATGCTACATTATGTAGATTAAGATCTTTAGAGTGTAAAGAACAAAGTACAAAATAATAAATATATCATAGAGAGGTAAGAATAGATGGATTACTCTTCATTATTTCGTCAAATAAAAGACTACCCAAAAGAAGGGATTTTATTTGAAGACGTGACAACTTATTGGAAAGATGCTGATGCCTTCGCATATAGTATCTCAAAAATAGTTGAATATTTTAGTAATAAAGGTATTAATAAAGTTGTAGGTTTAGAGGCAAGGGGATTTGTTATTGCTGCTCCTGTAGCTATAGGCTTACACGCAGGTTTTATTCCTATCCGAAAACCAGGGAAATTACCAGCTGAACTTATTTCACGATCTTATTCTTTAGAATATGGAGAGAATCATTTGGAACTTCATAAAGATGCTATTAGTCCTGGAGATAAAGTGTTGATTTGTGATGATATTTTGGCTACAGGTGGCACTCTAGAAGCTTCAGAACAAATGATTTTAGAGTTAGGTGGAGAGATTCTTGGTATAGGATTGTTATCAGAATTAACCTTTCTTAAAGGAAGAGAAAAACTAAGCACCAAAGATATATTTTCTCTTTATCATGTACAAGATTAATAGTATTTAATAAAAGACAACAACTAAAAACACCCTAAGCTTATGCTAGGGTGTTTTTTTATAGTTATAGTTAACTAAATATTTTATACAAATTTAGCTTGGATAGCTGATAACCATGTTGCAAACATATCACTATAATCATCATCTGCCATTTCAAGATCAGCAAGTCTTTTTGACCCAGCTTTTTCTAAAAGAGCATCAAAATCAATACCAGCTTGACAGAATTGAGGAAAAGAAGAAGATCCTATTGCAAATACAGCAAAAGAAGTATTTGATAAATCTTCATTGGTATTTTGTAGATCTTCAAGGATTTTACCTGCGTTACTAGGTGGTTCTCCATCACCCCAAGTGCTTGTAACAATAAGAATGTTGTCTAAAGATTTTAGATCACTTACAGATACATCACCTAAGTCTTTTACAGAAACTTCATATCTGCTATTATTTTTTAGATAATCGCCAGCCTGTTCAGCTAGTCCTTGAGCATTTCCTGTTTCGGAACCAAACAATACGCATATATTATTCATTACAAACTCCTTTTATGATTGTATATATATAATTATAAAACAAAGTAGAGAGCAAGGTCAAATTTTATAGAAAATAATTGTATATTAATTTTAAAAAAGTATCTAAAGAGAGTTTGCTAAGTTTTCCATTACCCAAGATATTTCAGTTAAGCTAGTATTACCCAAATGTCCAATACGGATAATCTTATCCGAAAAATTTCCTTGACCACCAACAATAATAATATCTTGATCATCCATTTTTTTGATTATCTCTTTAGGATTGGAAACAAAAAACCCGCTAACACTAAGACTATTAGAAAAGCCTTCAGATACTACTGATTCTAATCCCAGCTCTTTCCCTTTTTGGAGGGTAAGTTGAGATAATTGGCTATGTCTCTCATAAATATTAGAGACACCTTCTTTTAGCATATATTGAAGACTAGCGTGTAATCCTAATAGCTGTGAAATATTAGGTGTCCACGAAGATAAACCTTCTTTTTGGGTAATTATTTCTTGTTGAAGATTAAAATAAAATTTTGGTAGGCTTGATTTTTTTATAGCTCGTGGTAATTTGTCTCCATAATGAGATAAAAAAGCCAATCCTGGAGGAATTAAAAATCCTTTATGTCCTACCCCAAGACAAATATCAATTTTGTTTGATTCTTGATCTATAGGACAAGTACCAACAGAGCTAATAGAATCTACCAAAAACAAGGTGTTTGTAGGGGCAATAATTTTAGCATATTCTTTGATAGGGGCAAGTACACAAGTACTAGTTTCTGAATGACAGCTAGTAACGACTTTGGCATCGGGATGAAGTTTGAGGGTTTTTTCTAATTGTTCAGGAGAAGGATAAGTCCCATAAGGACTTTCTACACTTATTACAGTACAGCCATAAGCCAAAGCTATATGACGAAAACGTTCGCTAAACTTCCCAAATTCTAAACAAATCACTTTGTCCTTTGGAGATAAGATACTGATAAGAGCCATTTCCATGATTCCTGTACCAGAAGAAGGCATAATAATACTAGGATTAGAAGTATTAAAAAAATAGGAGAGTAAAGAACAAGATTCTTTATGAATTTTTTTAAATTCTGAAGATCGATGATGATAGATTTCTTGCATAGCTTGATTAACAAAATCAGGAATATTAACAGGCCCAGGGGTAGCAAGAAATTTTTTCATATTATCTCTCTTTTAACTATTTCTTTTAAGGAATGGAATTAGTTTTATCAGCATAAAAACCACTTACAGCTCTATTTTGAGCATTTCTATATTGTTTTTTATTATAGGTGTCAGGAATCCAAATACCATCTTGGATAAAAGAATAGAGGTATATTACTTTAGGATCTAATTCTAATTCTATTTCAAAGATACCAGCACCTTTGTGTTTGAGTTGATGAGAGTAAGGATTCCAATTGTTAAAATCACCAGCAATAGTTATAATATTAGCATTAGTATTTTTATATTGAAAAAGATAGGTATTATTAGAAACCCAAAAAGGGAATTTTTTGTTAGGAATAAATTCATTAGTTAGATTGAGGATAGATAATTTTTGGCGTCCCATGTCAAATTCATAATCAGGATTAAGAGGATCGGCAATCCAAAAACCATCTACTTTAAGACGGTATTTATACTGACCTGCGGGAATACGATCTTTTAAAGAAAGAACCCAAAGATTAGAGCGGGATTCTTCCATTTGCAAATCATTTTGCCAATTATTAAAATCACCAGCAATTTGTACAGATTTAGCAGAACCGTTGTAGAAAAACAGAATAGTGTTACTAAGTATCATTGGCGATTGAAATTGTATGTCTGTGATATCTTTGGTAAGGAGATCATTTATTTTACGTTCATCGGGAATAATCATACGAGATTGAGCGATTATAAGTGCAGGAAAAAGAAAAAGCAATAAATATATTTTAAAATGTTTCATAATGATAGTATAGCACTAGACACTAAAAATATCAAAAATAATATGGTAAAAATTGCAGAGAAAGCTTAAGTAGGTTACAATGATATAGGAGATAAAAATGAATAATATTTTATTTGTACTTATCGATTCTATTGATAAGAATTTTTACCTACGTTATCAAGATAAACTCAATACAATTCACGAAAAACTATTAAGCAAATTAATCAATCAGGATATATTAGTTATAGGGAATCAAGATAGTATGATTACTGATTCAAAATTTATGGATTCAAGATCACTTTATCAGTATATAGCTCAACAAGCACAAGAGAGAGATGTTATTATTTGTGATGCTTTTGCAGGATTGCTTTCTTTAAGGGACACAGAAGATGTGTTAAATTATATGAGAAACAATATGTATGATGTTTGTCTTACAGAAAATATCCCAGATGGATTAGTTCCTATGACTATTTCTCATGAATTTATCAAGGATTTTTGGCAGTATATTGATGAAGGTAATATGATACAATCTTCTTTAAAAGGTGTTATTGATTGGGAATACAAAGGAATAGATGTTGGGGTATATTTGTCTTCTTCTTTGTTAATTATGGAGAGAATAGACTTCCTTCCTATTAATAAAGGTGCTATAGAATATATTATTGATTTAATGGACAATCAAGATATTTCTATTAAAATGATAGATCAATTATTAACGGAAAAGACAACACTATTACGTCAGAATCCTCAATATATAGCTATAGAAATTTCTTCTGAATCAGATGGATTCCATACCAAATCTTTTTCACATCAAGAAATGAGTACAGATATTTTTCGAAAGATCATTACAGAAATCGACGAATTATGTCCTGAAGCACTGATTTCTATAGGGGTGTGGGGAGATCCTTTTATGCACTCATCTTTTAAAGAATTATTTAGTCTATTAGATACGATCTCTAACAAAGTACTTATAGAATGCCGTTCTCTTTGTCTTAGTCAAGAGCTTACAGATCTAGTGCTTTCTCGGCCAAATACAGAGTTAATTTTTGATGTAAGTTTTATAGTAGAATCTCTTTTTAAACAACATAAAAATATATCTTATAGTTTGGAGCAAATCACTCATTTTATCAAATCATTGGAGAATAAAGGACATGTATGGGTACGATTGACAAGGTGTTTGGAAACGGAAGAAGGTATTAAAGATTTTTTAATAGAATGGAAAGATCTTCCAGTACTAATCACCAAAGCAGATTCTTTTGGTCTTGACAATAAAGTTGTTGATCTAGCCCCTATAAAAAGACACCCTTGTTTTGCTTTAAGAAGAGAGCTAACGATTTTGAACGATGGAAGCATTTTATTATGTCGCCAATCTGATGAAATTGTTGGCTCTTTATTACAAGATTCCCTAGTTAGTATTTGGAGAAAAAACCAATTGTTTTTTGATAAACACAGTAAACAAGAATATAATATTTGCAAAATATGTATGTCTTGTGATGATTGGTGGGTATGGAATTAAAAAATAAAAAATAGGTGTTAATAAAATAATATTACTTCCGATAGATTACATAAGTAAAACTATAGAGGTATTACATGCTCGATTTTAACTATTTTCATATTCCCACACGTATTATTCAAGGCTATGAAAGTTACACTAACTTAAGTGAATTACCAGAATTATTTAAAAAAAGAGTAATAATGGTTACAGATCAAAATCTCATGAATCTTGGTGCAACTCAAAATCTCCGTCGTTTTATAGAAAATGTTTCTTACGGATTGATTTTTCATGAAATTTCTAGTGATCCTCATAATGGTGTTCAAGATGATGCTGTTTTGTTAGCACAAGAAAGTTGTGCACAAACAATAATAGGATTTGGGGACACTCATGTCCTGACTGTTGCTCGAGCAATGGTACAATTTGCAAGTACAGAAGCGAATCCAATATCTTATATAGAAATTCCCTCAATTCCCTGTATTTATACAGGATTGTTAGAAACATATTATATAGCTTCTAATTATGAGACATTAAAAAAACCATACAAAGATCTTAGCTCAAGAGCAGATTGGTTAGTCTTAGATTCTTCTTATACAGAATTTAGTAGAGTGGATACTATTTTAGAATCCTCTGTACAGAGTTTGGCTTATGCAATAGATGCTTTATTTTCACGTAATGTATCTATGCTTTCAGAGTCTTATGCCTTAAAAGCAATAGAATTAATAATGTTTGCTGGTAATAGATTGCCTAATGAACCGACTAATATAAAACTCAAAAATGAATTGATGATGGGATCATTATTAGCAAGTTTTGCAGTACAAAGTTCTAATTTAGGTATTTGTGCAGGATTAGCGATGTCTTTGTCTAATTCTCTAGTTTGTACAGAAATAGAAGGAGCTGGTGCTACCTTAATGAGTTCTTTAGAGTATTCTGTGGTTTCTAATTTAGATAAATTTCAGAAAATAGCACGTGTCTTAGAAATAGAAGAAAAAGATCCTTTAGAAAGTAGTATACAGGTATTAGGTACTATCCGTGATTTATTACAACAAATGGAAATCAAACCATTAAAAGCTTACCCTTTTACCTCTAATATATTAGAAATAGTTGCTAAGCAAGCATCTCGATATCAATTTATGCTAGATTTATCTCGTCCTGCAGGTTATTATGAGTTGACAGATATCTTAAACAGTGCAGTAATTAATGGTATTGATGTTAGTCTTGATCTTCGGGCAGATAATATATCTGTGACTAATCGTTCTAAGAATAAGGAAACTGCTACTACAATATAAATGTTAAAACTATACACTATTTTTTTATACTTGTTTATTCTTACTATAAACACTTTTTCTTCTGAATCTCCAGTATTTTCTTACCAAGAATATCAAATTACTTCTTTTCCTAATATAGAGATCAATGATACAAAAGAACGCTATCTTGTTTTTTCTTATCAGAAATATTTATACTTTGATTTTCCTGTAGAATTGGCTCCTTTTAGTAAGATAGGAGTGTATGGAACAAAATATTATAATTCTACCTATGTTAATGTTCCTCAAAATATAGCTTATTTTGAATCTGCTTTTCCTATCCTAAATCAGTTCTCGACTTTTCGTATTTATTTAACAAAACAAATTGTCGATTTATACCCTAAATCTGGTGCTTTAATTATAGCATTAATTTTAGGTAACAAGAGTTTTCTTGATGATGAATTTATGGAATATATAAGATTTTCTGGATTAGCACATTTATTAGCATTATCTGGTTTACATTTAGTTATTTTTATTATGTTGTTTGTTTGGTTATTTTCTTTATTTGGGATACCAAAAAAATTGTTAGGCATAAGCACTTTACCTTTTTCTATTTTCTATTTATTTTTAGGTGGGGTAGGTATTTCTTTACAAAGAGCAGTTTTATTTCATGTTGTAAGTGCATTTTTTGCTTATATAAGGATTCCAATACTAAGTACAAGAATGTTTTTAGTAGCTTTAGTTATCAATATTATTATTGCTCCTAAAAGTATGTATTCTTTATCATTTTGGTTGAGTTACATTTCTGTAGCAGGTATTGTATTTTTCTATAAATTTTGGTATGATATTGTATCAGGATTTGTACATCCAATCATAAATTCATATTTGTCTGTTTCTTTAGCAGCTTTTATGTTCATATCACCTGTATTGATTTTTGTATTTGGAGTAGTAAATATATATTCCATAATATCTAGTACTATTATTGTTCCTTTTATGCCCATAGTATTGATTTTTTGTTTTTTTGCTGTATTTACAAGTTTTTATGGAATTTCGTTGGGAATAATAGATAGCCTAATATTTTTGTTTTATCAAGCTATTTATTTAATTGCAAAAACATTTTCTGAGCTTCCCTTAGGGGTAATGTTTTTTCAAAATAAAACGATAAGTGCACTAGTATCTATATTAGTAATGATAGTTATTATTAAATTATTGAATAAAAAAAGGACTTACCATGTGGAATGATACAAAATTAATTAATATGTTTAATATATTAAAAACAAGCCCACAATTAGCAGAAGCACCTGTGGTGTTCTTTATGAGTACAGTTGGTGATGGACCTTTAAGAGTCTTGGTATCAACAATTCTTAGTCTTCGAACAAAAGATGAAGTAACGGGTCCTGCAACAGTGCGATTGTTTGAAGTAGTTACAACACCAAAAGATATTAGTAATTTATCAGTAGAAGAGATAGAAAAACTAATATATCCTGTTGGTTTTTACAAAACAAAAGCTAGACAGATTCATAAAATTGCTCAGATATTACAAGATACTTATAATTCTGAAGTTCCTGCAGACTTAGATTTATTATTAGAGTTACCAGGAGTAGGAAGAAAAACAGCAAATTTGGTGATGGCTGTAGCTTTTGAAGAGCCAGCAATTTGTGTAGATATTCATGTTCATAGAATTTCTAATCGATTAGGGATTTGTACTACTAAAACACCAGAAGAAACAGAGTTTTATTTAAGAGAAAATGTCTCTAAAAACATTTGGATGGAATTTAATAGACCATTGGTGGCATTAGGTCAGGTGATTTGTCGTCCTATTTCTCCAAAATGTGAGTTGTGTCCTATAGAAAATATATGTGATAAAAAAATTATAAAAAATCTGAAAACAAAAAGAGGTGAAAAATGACTATTTTTGTTCTTACAGAAAATTCTATGCATATAGAAAAAATTAAAAAATCACTCGGTAAACATTATGAATTATCATTTATGAATTCT
The DNA here is from genome assembly GCA_947036575.1 of uncultured Brevinema sp. Classification (GTDB taxonomy): domain Bacteria; phylum Spirochaetota; class Brevinematia; order Brevinematales; family Brevinemataceae; genus Brevinema_A. The sequence continues at coordinate 14,043 of CAMQSH010000021.1, forward strand.
ATGGATAAATTTTTAGAACTCTTTTCTGGTGATAATAATGTTGAATTAGATTCTGAAGAATGTGTTGTAGTATTATTAGAATATGATTTATACATACAATATGATATAGCTTCCTATTTTAAAAAAGATGAGGTAGTACCTTTTTCTCCTGTGTTATTAAGTGATAATGTAGGAAATATTGATCTTTCTAATATATTTGATACAAAAACTTCATTAATGATGTCTTTGGAAAAAATTACAAATAAAGAATTATTAATACAAATACAATTACTTATCCATAATTTTTATAAAATGCAACAAATACAAAATTATGCGTTTTTTGATCTTTTAACAAAGATTGGGAACAGAAGAACATTTATGAAAAATTTGGAATTATATTTTAAGTATTATCAACATAATAAAACAACTTTTTGTTTAGCAATGATTGATTTAGATCATTTCAAATTTGTTAATGATACTTTTGGCCATTTGAAAGGAGATGAGATATTGGCAGTAACAGCTAATATTATGCAAAATAATTGTCGTAAAACAGATATGATTGCCCGAGTGGGAGGGGAAGAATTTGCGATTATTTTTCCACAAACAGAATTAAAACAGGCTTATGACGTATTAGAAAGAATTCGATTGTGTGTAGAGCAAACAACAGAAGTAGATGAAGCGGTAAGAGTAACATTAAGCGCTGGCTTAGTAAGTGTGAGAGAAGATTATAAAGAATATAAAGATCTTATCTCTAGTGTGGATTTACTTCTATATAAGGCAAAAGATTTAGGAAGAAATAGAATTTGTATGTAAAAAATAAAATGATTCAACAATCTTAACAAGTTTTAACACTTTTTTGAGACTATATATATTATATAAAAAATTTATTATTAAAATTTGTTGAATTTTAACCCCAATTTCATAGACCCTATATTTTTATTGATTTATATTAATAAGAATATAGGGTTGTTTTTATTAGATTTTTTCCTAGATATTGTTCTTATATATTAAGAAGAACAGATGAGAAAGAATCCATAAGATCATCTGCAGTTTCAAGTTTAAATTGATCGTATTGATACCTATCACTATTCAAATTTCTATTCCAATATTCTTCGCTAGCTTCATAACGAGCTCTAGCCTCTTCCTCAAGCCTTTCTTCAGTCTCAGTTTCAGTTTCCTTTCTAGGGACTCTTCTTCTGGGAACTCTTCTTCTAGGAGCTTTTTCTTCAAGAATTAAAGGTTCATTAGGAATAGGATCTTCTTCTAATTCAATTAATTCGATTGGCTCAACAACTGGAGGTGCTATCTCTTCTATAATAATTCCAGATTGTTCTGTAGTGGTTTTAGAAGGATCTGGGGTTGGAGGTACTTCTAGTTCTATTTCTTCAGCAAAACTTTGATCCAAAGAGCTTAATAAATCATCTAATTTGTTTTTTGGAGTAACAACTTTAGGTTTAGGTTTTGCAACAGCAGGTTTTTTTTGAACTCTAGCTCTAGGCTTCTCCCTTACTCTCACAGGTCTTGCCTCTCTTGGAGGAATAACAGGGTTTTCTTTTTTTTCTTCTACAACAGGTTCTTTTTTTGTAATTTCAAAATCTTGGATATCAATATCTGTAAGTAAAGATTGGGGAATAACAAGAGTATCCACAGGTGTAATTAAGGGAATAATCTCGGGAGCTTTTTGTATCTTAGCAATAGACACCTGTGAAAGATCAGATCTTTTTTTGAAATCTAAATTTTCTAAAGAATTTAGTTGTTGAATATTAATTTCTTCATTTAGCAGTCTTTTTTGAGGGATAGCGTTTTTTTTTGATAAAGATTTTGGATCGTTTATATATGATAAAAGACTTAGGGTATCTAAGTCTTTTATGTTTTTTTTGTCAATAATAGTTATTTCTTCTAAAAATATAAGATATTTTTTGAATAACTCTTCTGTGGCCAATTTTGGAAAAAAGAAACCTTCTAAAACATTAAACTGTACATATTGCTGTTCATCTAAGACAATGGCTTTAGCATTTTGTTGCCTATAACTAATGAGACCTCTCCCTTTTTTGAGAACAAATTCATTTGTACCATTATAAAAAAATCCAGCTCCTATACCATTTTCTACAACACTTGTAGTAATATCGGTATTTACAATCAGTCTTGATTCGTAATCAGGATGAGATTGATATGTCCATCGACCAGATAAAACAAGTATTTTACTTTGATAAGCATTATTGATGAGTTCTGAAATATTTTCAAAAAAGAAAGAGCCTACTCCTATTAAACGTACCACACTTCCATCAGGATAGGTAATATTAATAGTACTATTTGGTGAATTCAATCTAATAAAACTGTTTTGTGGTATTGTGATTCCAGCAGTTACAGGTGTCCATATATGGGAATTCAGAAAACGTGTTTGTACATCACCAACAACATCTTGGATAATAATTTGATTTTTTATAGTATTAGATTCTTGAGCATGATTGGGCAACATATTAATAGAGAAGAAGATAAGTAAAAATATATATATCATATATTCCTTAGAATTTTTTATTTATTATATCACATTACTAAAAAAAAAGAAACTTTATATAAAAATTAATTTTCTGATATATATCCAAACATATCAGGGGTGATGCTTCTGGATGTAATAGTAATATTTGGAGCAAAGTGAGTACTCTTTGATATCATCAGATTTCTTATAGCATCAGCTAATTTTTTGGGAGAAATAGGATTGATTAATTTTTGAGTAATGTTTTCGAATCCAGCATTCACATTAGCTCGTAAATTAATAGTAATACGCCAAGGGGTAACAAAATCTTCTTGATGAAAAGGTGTATAAAACCATTTTTCATTATAGGGAGTTAGAGGAGTTAGGGTACTCAAAATAGCGTGAGATAAATCACTCATCGCATGTATTTCTTCCAAAGTGTGTTCTTGAGGTCTTAGATTTTGTGATTTGGAACAAATAGTAATTCGCCCTGTTTTTCCACCAATTTCTATATAAGCAAGAGCGTGCATATTCTCAGCAATTAATAAATTTTCTTGATTAACAGTATCACAAATAAAATCTCTATAAAAAGTTGGACGATCTTTAGTAAGGGATGCCTCTCTTAAAAGTACATGTCCCCAAAAATCAATACCTAATATTTGTTTATGCCAATGTTCAATAGATGCACCAGCTTCAGAAAGCCAATTTTGAAAAATAGTGATAAAAGTAATAAAAGGATTACGAGCACACATATCTGTAATAGTATTACAAATCATCTCAAAAGAGACACGATGATCTGACCATAAAATATGCCCAGAATGGAATAATTCTGAAGTGTTTGTAGCTTGTGGTAAATAATGTCGACCAGAAGTTAGTAACTCATGAAATCCATTAAAAAAATATTCACACATTTTTTTTTGTTCAAGAATAGAAAAATCTTTAATATCTTG
>CAMQSH010000022.1 GCA_947036575.1 uncultured Brevinema sp.
AAAAATATTCACACATTTTTTTTTGTTCAAGAATAGAAAAATCTTTAATATCTTGGTTGTTTTTTTGTAAGTTGAGTTGAAGAAGTTCTTCAAAAGAACTTCTTATTTGAGGATCATCAAAAGCTTTATTTATTCTTTCAAGATCTTCTGCTGGAGTGATAATATTATATTTTTCTTGCCAATAATTATAACTAATAATTTCAAATAAATTAGCCTGTCTTCTAAATAATACATTTTGAGAATTATCTTGTAAAGTTGGATAAGTACTGTAAGAAATTTGACCTTGTGATTTAATAGCACGTAGTTTTTCAGGGGTTGCTGATAGACTTTTTCCTAAACAAAAAGGGCAATAATGTTCTTCACTCCCTATATTGGTAGGAGTTATTGTTATAACATTTTTATTAGTAGTAAAGATAGGAGCGCTTCTATAAGGAGTATAAATAGTGTGTTGATCAAAGATAGGATTATAATAATTTTCTATCCCAGAAGCATCTTTAGAAATCCAGTTTTGATTTTTCATAATACCTTTCTTTTAATATAATTATTTTTTTGTAGTAAAATAGCGAAAAGCGAAAGAAAAGGTAACTAAAAAAATGCCACCCCATAATAAATTAGGAGTAATAGGATCCATAAAAGGATTTCCTATAATTAAAAATTCATAAATAGTAAATAAAGTAATAATAGTGGTAAAACTCACAAAAAGGATAATAAAAGGGATGTGAGATTTAGTTATTGGTGAGGATTTCTTTTCTGGCATCCATAAGCTCCTGTATATTATTTTGATCAAATACGGTAATATTTTTTTTATTAAATCTAGCTCTAATCTCTGATAAAATAGGACCAGCAGAAATAACGAAAATTTGAGCTATTCCTCTAGATTCAATAGCAACAATTAAACGGGTAGCGACATCGGCTGGAAGAGGGTCATGAGAACACCAAAATGATAAAACATTTTTTCTTCTTCTAATTGCACGCCATTTAGCTGATGATTCTGAGACAAAAAAATCAAAGGTTTCATCCCCAAAACTTTGAATAGAATCTATTTTATAACTAAGAGAGATGATAAAATCAGAAATCATATCTACTAAATCAGAGCCTTTATGAGTAAGAATATCTGTGAAAAAATCATGAACTCTACGACCATAATATAATTCAAATTTTTGAGCAACGTCAAGATATTTTTTATCAATCTGTAATATTTTTTCCCATTCTTTCAAAGTAAGATGCATAAGCTCTTTTGATAAATAATATTCTGCCAATTGGTAGTGCGTATCTAGAACATCTTTTTTTTCAAGGAGAAAACTTTTATTACTTTCAATAATAAGACGAGCTTTTTCTAATGATTTTATATAATTAGCATGCTGATTTTGAGATTTATAAATAGCAATTACTTTTCTTATAGCTCTAAAGGAGAAAAGAGGATCATTGAATTTCTCAATATCACTATAATATTTTAAGGCTTTGTCAACATCTTTCATGATCTCACAAATTTCGGCTAATTTAAATAAATAATCAGGGTCTGTAGTATCAAGTTCGAGAAGATGGGAAAAAGCTTGAGAAGCTTCTGTATACATATTTAAAGAAAAATAAATATAAGATAAAGCTCTGTAAGCCTGTATATCTTTAGAGTTTAACTCTATAACATTTTTATAGATAGCAATGGCTTGTTTGAAATCATCTTTTTTATGATAAATATCGCCTAACAAAGAAAGAAATTGAGTGTTTTTAGGATCTAAAATTAATAATTTTTCTAATATTTCAGAAGCTTCTAAAAGAAGGTTTTTTTCGTTATACCAAGTTGCTAATCGAAATAATGGTATTGTTGCAAGTTCAGGTAATAAACTTGGTATTCGTACAAGTTTCTCAAAAACTTCAACAGCTTGTTCTTTTTTATCTGTTGTCCAATATATATCACCTAGAATACTTAACATTTTGGTATTAGAAGATTCTTTTTTTAAAATATCAAGAATAAGAATTTCAGCAGCTTCAAAATTTCGTTGATCTAGAAATTCTTGAAGTTGAGAGTTTCTATTAGGAACAATAATAATAAAATAAACAAGTACTAAACCAATCAATGCAACACAGGAAATAGCAACAATATAAATTATATGTTCAAACATAAATATCCCATTAAATAATTCTCTTTTTTTCGTATTTTGAGTCAGGGTTGGGTATAATATCAGGATTGAGGAAAGGCCAACTTTTATCTTGTGATTTAGGAGTTTCTTCAGATTTTTCTTCGGGAAAAGCAAATTCTGGGTTAGATAGTAAAGTAACAGCATTTTCTATAGCACTGCGTTCAAGACTTGGAGTGGTGTTTGCATCCAGATATTGTTGCCAGACAGCAAGACTATTTTCTTTGTCTTGATTGAGAAAATGAATAGTTCCTATCATTCTTAAAGCATCATAGAGTTTATCATTATAAAAATAAGCCTCTTGAAATTCAGGTAAGGCAGAAGAGTACAATTCTAAAGAAAATAATGCCAAAGCTCTATTATAAAAAGCAGTAGCTAATCTTTGTTTATAAATAGGGTCATCGATATTTAATTCTAAAAAACGTCCATATAATTCTGCTGCAGGATGATAAAGTTGTTCAGAGAGATAAAAACTCGCTAATCTAAATAAATCATGATGAGTAATACTTTCTGTTAGGTATTTTATTTTTAATTCACCTAACTCAGGTAATAAAGGAGGTAAATTTTCTATTTCTGTAGTAATAGGATTATTAGGGTCTACAGGAGTAAGTGTTTCTACATTTGTTGGGACAGGAGTAGTAGTTTCAGTATTATTATCTACTTGACCATAAGATGGAATAAATGATAATAATAAAATATAAAAATGAATAAAAAATATCTTATAAACTATTCGTAGTCCCCTTAAAAAAATATAAAAATTAACCGTTTTGTGTTTCAGTAATACGCCGAATAACAATATCTTTTAAATCAGATGCTGTATGAGCTTCTTTTAATGATGCCATGAGATCAGTGTTTTCACAAGTTTCTACAATAATTTTGAGCATTTCTAACTGTTCTTGAGGTTGTCCTTCTGAGTCAATAATTGCTGCAAAAAATAATTGAGTAGGAATTTTATCATAAGATTCAAAATCTTTACCATCTGCTACATAAAATACAGCTAATTTCATAGAACCAATATTTGGGATACGAGCATGAGGAATGGCAAGAGCTTTGCCTAAACCTGTAGATCCTTTTTGTTCTCTATTCCAAAGAGCTGTAAAAACAGTTTTATTGTCTAATCCATAAGCCTTTTCAAAAAAAGTAGCGATTTCTTGAACAATCCCTTCTTTATTTGAAGCTGATATTCCGATTTGAAATGCTTTATCTGTAAGAATGTCTTTTAAGAGCATAGTATCCTCCAGTTATCTATGAATGATAACGATTTTTATTTTGTTATATTTAAGAGATTAAATTTTTTATGATTTCTAATGATTTTTCTAGGGCATCTTTGAGATGAGTGCCATTTTTACCACCAGCCATTGCTTGATCTGGTTTTCCACCACCATTACCTTCAATAATAGGAGCTATTTGTTTGACCAAATCTCCTGCTTTTATGGTATCTGTTAAATTTTTTGAAACAATAACATTTAGCACAGCACCGCCATCAGATTTATGAGCGCCTAATACTAACACACCAGATTCTATAGAGCTTTTAAAATGATCTCCCAAATCTTGAATAAGATCAAATTTTACTTCTGCAATGATAACTGTTTTAGAGTTAATAGTATGAGCTTTAGTTTGTAATTCAGTAAAAAAAGTCTTTGCTAATAAAGAATTTAATCTTTTGATTTCTTTATCTTTTTGTTTGGATTCGTCAAGCACTTTATTTAGTCTTTCTAAGATATCATGAGTCCCACATTTTAGTGTTTGGGCAACATGTTGTTCTAAAGCTAAAGAAGTATTAATATAATCAAGAGCTGATTTCCCTACTAATGCTTCTAATCTTCTTGTACCAGCAGAAACAGATGATTCATTAACAATAGTTAGCACGCCAATCTCTCCAGAAGAGGATATATGAGTCCCACCACATAATTCTATAGAATTACCCATCGTAACAACACGAACAATATCCCCATATTTTTCTTCAAAAGCAGCAACAGCACCACTAGCTTTTGCTTGATCTATAGGCATTTCTGTGATATTTGTTAGATGATTGTCTATAATATCTTTGTTGGTAAGAGCAGTTATTTTTTCTAATTCTGTAGGAGAAATAGCCTTTGGGTGCGTGAAGTCAATTCTAAGTCTATTATCGCCAACCCAAGATCCTGCTTGACTAATATGATTCCCTAAGACAGCACGTAATGCTTTGAATAACAAATGAGCTGCACTATGATTACGAGCAATATCTTGTTTTCTCTCTTCATCTACAATTGCTAGGACAAGATCATTTTCTTTGAATGATCCTTTTAGTACTTTCCCAAGATGTACGTGTTTTCCTTGAAAAATCTTTGTATCAAAAATTTCTATGATATTTTCTTCATCAATTTTGATAAGACCACTATCTCCAATTTGTCCACCTTTTTCGCCATAAAAAGGAGTTTTGTCTAGGACAAGAGCTATATTATCTCCGGTAGTACAAGAAGTAACTTTGTTAGATTCTTTTACAAGCCCAATAATTTTAGCTTCTGTTTGATGTAGTTCATGACCAAGATAATCAGTATGAGCAATATTCCCAAAGGCATCAAAATTAATCCCATCGCCTTTCCAAGCTGATCTAGCTCTTTCTTTTTGCTCTTGCATTAGGATATTAAAACGATCTTGGTCAAAAGTAAGATCTTCATCTTTTAGGATTTGTTCTGTAAAATCAATAGGAAATCCCATAGAATCATATAATAAAAAGGCATCATCACCACTTATAATTTTGTTATTGGAGGATTTTGCTTGACTGATTAATTCTTTGATTTTATCGAATCCTTTATTCAAGGTACGGAAAAAAGATTCTTCTTCGGAGCGTATTACAGATTCAATAGAAGATTGTTTGTCTTTAATTTCAGGGAAAGTATCACCCATCATGGTAACCACAATGTTTACAAGTTTATATAAAAAAGGTTTTTTGTAGCCTAACTCTCTACCAAAACGAATAGCACGGCGTAATATTTTACGGATAACATAGCCACGACCTTCATTGGAAGGGATGATGCCATCGCCAATAGCAAAAGTTAAAGCTCTAATATGATCGGCAATAACACGATGTGGGGTGCCTTCTATACCAACTTGATAAGGAACAGAAGAATCTTTTGCTAAAAATTCAATGATAGGTGAAAAAAGATCTGTGTCATAGTTAGATAATTTGTTTTGAAGAACAGCAGTGATTCTTTCGAATCCCATTCCTGTATCTACGTGTTTTGCAGGAAGTTCTTGAAGAGAACCATCTTCTTGTCTATTATATTGTATAAAAACAAGATTCCACAATTCAATAAATAAAGGATCATCAGCATTAATACCTTTTTCTCCTATGCTTTTAGAAAGATTTGGCGTTAAATCAATATGAATCTCAGAACAAGGTCCACAAGGTCCTGTTGCTCCCATTTCCCAAAAATTTTCTTTTTTGCCATATTTTAAAACATGTGTTTTATCAACATCAGTTTCTTTTAGCCAAAGATCAAAACTTTCCTCATCTGTTTCATAAACAGTAATATAAAGTCTTTCTTTTGGTAAGTTCCACTTTTTTGTGAGTAATTCCCAAGCCCATATGATAGCTTCTTTTTTGTAATAATCACCAAAACTCCAGTTTCCTAGCATTTCAAAAAAAGTATGATGATAGGTATCTCTTCCTACATCATCAAAATCATTATGTTTACCAGAAACACGCATTACTTTTTGAGTATCGACGGCTCTCTTAAAGGGTCTAGAACCAGTATTGAGAAAAACATCTTTGAATTGATTCATCCCAGCATTGGTAAATAATAAAGTTTGATCATTATCAGGAATTAAGGAAGCAGAAGAAACAACAGTATGTTCTTTGTTTTTAAAAAACTCGATAAATTCTTGCCTGATCTCTTGGGATGATTTGAAAGATTGATTCATATTTAAGCCTCTATATATACAATGTATGTGTATAATGATTATAACTTATAATAATAAAAAATAAAAGATTTTCTATAAAAATAAATGATAAAATTATCCTATAGAAATTTTTTCTGCAGGAGTACGTGTTAGGTTTATTTTGTTGGAAGTGTTTATTAAAGCTAACATGACTGTTGTTGGGCCTATACGCCCTAAGATCATTGTAATAGCAATGAGTGTTTTAGATATTTCTGATAAAGAGCCAGTAATTCCTGTAGATACACCGACTGTGCCATATGCGGAGACGGTTTCGTATGCGGCACTAGAAAGACTAACATTATCAAAAAAACATAATGCTAAGGTAACAAAAAATATCCACGAAAGAGAATTAAAAGCTAAAGACCATGCTTGGTTGACAAGAGAATCATCTATTCTTTTTCCAAATACAATATAATCGGGAGAATTATTCAGAGAGGCTTTTACATATGCAAGTAATAAAACAAAAGTTGTCGTTTTAATTCCTCCCCCTGTAGAACCAGGAGAAGCACCTATATACATAAATAATAAGGACATGAGGCGAGAAGCTTCGTTTGTTTGAGAGAGATCAATAGTGTTAAATCCTGCAGTACGTAAATTTACAGAGGCAAATAAAGAGCGAAGGAGTTGTTGATGTCTAGGTAAATCTAGTAAAGTATTATTTTTTTCAAGGATAAAAAATCCTAATGTTCCTACTACAATAAGTATTAATGATACACGAATAGCAATTATCGTTTGAAGGGATAAAGATTTGGTTTCTTTATGGATAAATCTATCTTTAATATCTAACCAAATACCAAAACCAAGTCCTCCAATAATAATAGAAAGCATAATAGCCAAATTAATAGTGATATCATCATCAAAACCCATTAAAGAATCTGTAAATAAGGCAAATCCAGCATTACAAAAGGAAGAAACTGCATGGAAAATAGAATAAAAAATAGCATCATCTAGTGGTAAAAATTTAGAAAATCGTGTAAATAAAACAAGGGCAATAGACATTTCTATAAGAAAGGTAAAACTAATAGTAAATCCTAAATAATTAGTAAGAGTATTATCTCCAGAAGCACTAACACTATTTTTAGCAGATAATTGACCAGTGAGTGATAGTTTTCTTCCTAAGAGGGTAACCATTGTTGTTGTAATAGTCACCAAGCCTAGAGATCCAATTTGAATAAGTCCCATGATGATGATTTGTCCAAAACGTGAAAAATAAGTTGCTGTATCGACGACAATAAGACCTGTTACACAAACAGCAGATACTGCAGTAAAAAAAGCATCAATTAAAGATAGTCTAGGGGAGAGGGGTGGAGTAGCAACAGGAAGCATTAATAGAATAGTTCCAATAGCGATAACTAACAAAAATGATAAAGTAATTAAAAGACGAAAACTAATTTTAATCTTGGTAAAAATATCAAAAGAACGACGAAGATTTTGGTATAAATAAACACCAAGAATAGCTATAGTAATAGCATTGAATAAAGTTTGTAATTTGAGAATGTCATTAACAATAAAAATACTAGTTTGAGAAATATTAATAAAAAGAATCCAAAACCCTGCTAAAAATAAAGAAGTAATAATAGTAGAATCTTTGAGATAATAGTGGCGAATAAATTCTGTAATCATGTGAATAAAAATAAATAATAAACATAGATCAAGCCATAGAGTGATATAAGGTATAGGTACTCTTAAAATACCCTGAGCAAGAAAAAAGATAGTGATTGATAAAATAGAAATACGAGTTATAGATAAAACATTTAGAACTACTAAAAAAATATGCACAAAAATTCTCCACGAATGATATTAAATAGTATAACATAAATTTTAAAAATAATCATGTATTTAATTTTCAACAAATATCATTTAAATTAGTTTTAATGATATACTAAAAAATTCTTGCAAATTATAGGATAATATACTATAATCATTATAAACCATTTGGAGGTATTTATGTCTGATACTTTTAACAAGATAAAAGAATTAATCGTTGATAAACTCAACGTTAGTGCATCTGATGTTACAGAGAATGCATCATTTATAGAGGATTTGGGAGCAGATTCTTTAGACATTGTTGATTTTGTAATGGCATTAGAAGAAGAGTTTGGAGTTGATATTCCAGACGAAGATGCGCAAAAAATCAAAACAGTTAAAGATGCTGTAGATTTTATTGACAAAAATTGTTAAATAAAAAATAAGAGTGGGTCAACTTAGATCCACTTTTATTTTGCAGAAAATTTTTATCAATAAAATTGTTTGTTGATAAAAAATTTAATATATTTTAGTTGCATTAATTTTACTGAAACTGTATGATATAAGTATCATACAGTTTTTTTTATGCTTATGAAAACAATATAAAATAAGTGGAAGATTATGAATACCAAAGATACTTTAAAAAAATCATATATCATTAACAAAAATAAAATTCAAGTTATGGATTATAAATTTATAACAGAAGATTTAGGGGTTTGGGAAAAGATACGTTGTCAATATATAAAAATATTTGATAGTACTAAGCTTCAACATTTTTATTTTGATTGTGGCATAAAAAAATACAGTAAAGAAATAAAAAATATACAAGCAGGCTGGTATAATGAAGAATCTAAAAAACTTACTCATTCATTTGCTATAGATCTACATATATTATTAAAAAATGTTTTTATAATTCAACCTATTTTGGAAGAGACATTTGCTAGTATTGATAAAAATCAAGGATCTCCTCTGCGTCCTTTACCTATAGAATTTGTATTTCATACTTTATTGACACACAGTTCTATAGAATCTTATCCTTTTACTATTTCAAATCTTTCTAAAGATGTTAATATTTCTAAAGATATTGATGTTTCTAAAAATAATGCAGAAAAAATACAAACATATCTAAAAAGTATAACACCTGTAAATATTCAAAAAGTAGATGATGAATATGCTGAATGGATATCTTTGTATAAATTATATGATTCTTGTATTTTAGAATTTTTAAGACGTTTTTATGCATATGTTTCTTTATCACAAAAAGTAACGGAGAGTCTTCCTTGGAGTGCGGTTTCTGTTAGTGCGGTGGGACATTATCTAGGAGAGTTGTACGATTCAATAAATGGTATTACCTTGACAGATGATGGATTAACAGTACTATTAGTTTTGAATGAATCATTAGCACTATATGATAGCAAAAAATTTCAGTTATCAAAAAATCAAATCATTGAAGCTTGGCAAAAAATTAGCTCCATGATAAAAAAATTCCAGAATGATGATATAATTTTTAAATTGACAATGATAGCACACCATGATCCTTTGATAGGCCGTAGCTTAAAAAATAATACTTATGATATTTTTGAACAATTTCAACAAGATATGCCTGAAAGAGTCAACAAATTGCCAGGAATTATAAAAACTCAAATTTTTAGTGATAGTCTAAAAGATATTGTTGAAAAAACAAATAAAATATTTGGTATGAAAATTTTAGAAATAGGTATTTATACCTTAGAGAATTCTAATAAAATCCAGACTCTTGGATTGACTCCATTTCCTTATGTAATATTATTTGCTGCAGTCAAAATTTGGTTACTTAGAGTTATTAATTCGTGGTTTACACACTTCTTTAGTTTTTTATTAGCAGATAATGGTTTTGTGAAGAGCTATAAAGATAAAATGGAAAGATTTTATAAAAAATTGAGTGATTTTATAAAAGAATTTGATAAATTTTATAATCAAGTTAATCCTCAATTAATTGCTAATAAAAAAATGGTTTTATTTTTACAAGGTGTGAAGATTACAGAAGGGGAAAAACATTTAGTAAAGGTATTAATCCATGATATTAATGATAGGGCTGAGATTCTTGTTAAAGACTTGAGACCTATATTAATTGAATTAACCAATTTTGTAAATTTGGCTTTAACAGATTTTAATGATAATACTGCAGTATTATTAAAAAACCCAGAAGCAATTAAAAAGACTAATAATGATATAGAAGAAAAATTGCAAACTTTTTCAGCATTTCTCACACAACTCAATTCTATTTTAGCCTTACTTGATAAAACACAGCAAAACTAATATATTATAACATATAGGAATATTAAAAAATGGAAGATAAAAAGCATATCTATTTTCTTGTTGGTATAAAACTTCCACAAGATGACCCTAAGATTGTTGAAGAATCAATGCGAGAACTTGAAGGTCTAGTAAAAACTGCTGGAGGAGATGTTGCTGGAAGTGTCATTCAAAACAGAAAATCTATAGATGCTACCTATTATATAGGAAAAGGTAAATTAGAAGAAATTGATTTGTTATTTGATAAAACTGAAGATCAAGAGGCTGCTGTTGTTTTTAATATGTCCCTAAGTCCTTCACAAGCAAGAAATATCGAAGAAGTATTAGAATGTCGTGTTATTACAAGAACAGAATTGATTTTAGATATTTTTGCTATTCATGCACATTCCCAAATTGCTAAATTACAAGTAGAAACTGCACAATTATCTTATCTTCTTCCACGTCTTATGGGACAAGGGGCTTCTATGTCTCGTTCTGGAGGGGGTATTGGTACAAGAGGACCTGGGGAAACAAAATTAGAAACAGATAGACGAAAAATTAATAATAGAATCTTAATTCTTAAAAAAGAATTAAAGCAATTAGAAAATTCTTCTGAAGAAAAAAGAAAATCACGTCAATTTGTTTTTAAAGTAGCAATAGCAGGTTATACAAATGCTGGTAAATCTTCTTTAGCAACGAGATTGGTAGGGGATCAATTATTAGTAGAAAACAAATTATTCTCTACAGTCGATACCACCACAAGACAGCTCAAATTAGGTGGTATTCCTGCAGTATTGACAGATACAGTAGGGTTTATTAGAGATATTCCTCATGAAATCGTAGAAAGTTTCAAATCAACCTTAGCAGAAACTGCTTATGCAGATTTGGTATTACATGCTGTAGATGCATCTTCAGAATTTTATTTAGAAAAAATACAAACTGCTCAAGATTTAATGGACGAGATGGATATTAAATCTCCTATTCAATTAGTATTTAATAAAATAGATTTATTAGAAAATGAGTATCTTGTAAATCTCAAAGTAAAATATCCTGATGCAATCTTCTTATCTGCTAAAAGCGAAGATGGGGTAGATGTTCTCAAAGAATTACTACAAAAAGAAGCTATACAATTTTTAAAAAATAATGGTCAAGAAATACCGTCTTGGATGAACTATTAAAAAAAGCCTACATTATGTAGGCTTTTTTTAATAAATCATTTTAAATTGTTTAAGATCTAATATTGTAGATACCGATTACTAAGACAGAGTTATTTTTATAATATAATGTCCTATTTCTTTGGAGAAAAAGTATGAAAAGAAAAATATTAGCAATATTATTATGCGTGATAATGAATACACCAATATATCCTATGGCATTAGACCAAGCTACTTTCAAAGTAGGTCAGCGTTTTTTTGAGCAGGGATTGTACACAGAAGCAGAACCTAGATTTTTAGATATTGTTAGAAAATATCCAGATTCCCCACACTATCATCAGGCTTTGTTTTATTTAGGACAAACTTATGCTCACCTTGGTAAATATAAACCTGCTCTACAATATTATAAAATATTATTAAACAAATCTAAGACAATAATAGAAAAACAAAAAGCATTATTAGGTATTGCAAAAAGTTGGTTACAATTAGGTGTCCATGATAAGGCTGGAGATTTCTATGCTTTTTTTGCTGCAGAATATCCAGAATCTGAATATGCTCCTGCTGCTCTTTATTTTTCAGGAATTGCACGAGAAAGAGAAAACAAAGTTAGTGCAGCTGTAGAAAAATATAGAACAGTTTTAGAGTTATATCCTGAGTCAGATTATTATGCTAAATCTATAGAAAAGGTAGCTGTTTTAGATAGCGACACTCCTGAAAGTTTGTGGGCAGATAGTCAAGTCTCTAAAACAGTAGCACGTAAAGGTTCTATAGATATGTTTGTCGATGAGATTAATGAAGAAAATATTGATTTTGATGAGCCTGTATATACAGCACAAACTCAATCTGAAATTCAAAATAATAAGAGACGAAATATTCCCAACAATCAAGATAGTAATGAATCAATAGATAGTTTTGATTTTGAAAGTACTGATCTTAAAGCACAATCTGCGATTGCTGAACCTATTACTTATAAATTAGTAGAACCTGCTCCTTATCAACAAATTACACCAACAGTGTTAACACAATTTATTCAAAGTCCTCCTATTGTTGTCACACAAGTAGTTACACAATTAGTAGATGCAGAAGAAACACAAAGTATGGGAAGACAAACTACACCAGAAGAAGATGATGAGATTCAAAAACTTATAGAGGCAAATGTTGTCCAAAAAGTTGGTGATCAGTATATTCCTATAGATAATTCAGAAGAATATGAGAAAAAACAGACATTAGCTGCCTATAAAAAATTATGGGAAGAAGAATATCAAATCAAACTCAGAGAACAGGAGTTAGAAAACACAAAACTTAAAGTAAAAGAATTGGCTCAACTTTCTTCAGAAAAAGCTCAAATATTACAAGTAAAAGAAGATTCTTTAAAAGAACAGCAAAATAGAATCCATAATAATCTTTATCAAGATTTATCAAAAGAAATGACCAATAGTGTGCAAAAATTTGATGGACCACCTATATTTACACAAGGTGTAAACCAGCAATCTACTTCACCAACTCCTGTAATTACCTCACCAGTAGAAGAAACGACTTATGATGATGGTGAAAACGTAGAAGAAGAATCAACTTATGATGATAGTGAAACTCCAATAGAAGAGGCAACTTATGACAATGGGGAAATCATAGAAGAAGAAACGACTTATGATTATGATTATGATGAGGGGTATGTAGTAGATGATACAGAATATACTCAATAAATATAAAAAATCTGTTTTTAATCTCTTAAAATGTAGTATCGTATTTTCTTTAATTTATACACAAACATATACGCAACAAGAGAGAATGATACATATTAAATCAGGAGACTTGACAGCATATGTAGATATGTATAGAGGTAATTTTAGCGTTTTTGATACAAGCCAATCTAACTTAGATTATGCTTCTCTTTTATTTGGTGGAACAACAGCGCCGTCCTCTTTTTTTAAATTATATGTAGATAATAAAGCTCAAACTTTAGATCAAATGAAAACAATATATCCTTTAGGAGTGGCGATAGGCTCTCAAATAGATGGAATCTTTCAGGCTGGTGAGCAACAAGATATTCGTATAGAATTTGTGTTTTTTTCTATGGATCTACTAGGAAATTCAGATAATAATACTTTTGGGCTGGTTGTTAGACTATCTAATACGTCTTTGAGTAATATTAGAAAAATAGATGCACAATTTTTACTAGATTCAGATATTGGTGAAAGCAGGCACGATCCTTTAGTATATTTACCTACAGGAGAAAAAATCACAAATTCTTTTATTTTTGGTAAAGGAAATATCCCCCCTTTTCTATTTTTTGGTAAAAAAGATATTGCTGAAAAAAGACCTCAGGGAGAGGGATTTTATCTCTACCCTTTTGTATCGGAAGTTATTCCTTCAGGTATTGTTGTAGCAAATTGGCGTAGACTTAATGAAGAAGATCGGAATATAACAAATATAAATCCTTATTTGTCTTATGATAATAGGAGTGGAAAAGATGTTGGTGTGACCATATGTTTTGGCTCTTATAATTTAAAACCAAATCAATCTACAAATATTGGCATTGTTCTCTCTAAAGAATATAGTCCTTTATGGCCTGTTATTGATGAGCAAGTTATTTCAGAAGGTGTATTTAATGAAAATAAATTTGAAATAGAAACATTATTAACAGATCCTTATTCTCACAAACTGCCTGCAAATATGAATAAATTTTTGGATAGTGATTTTATTAAAGATACTTTATCTGAACCTTTACAAAAAGATGCTCAAGCAAGACGAATATTATATAGAAGAAAGCAATTAGGATTATTAGAAGATTCATCAGATCTCGAAAAAGAAAAAACAAAACCAATAGAAGAAAAAATAGAAGTAATTGCCAAAGAAGATGTTTGGAGTTATCTCTATAAAATCAATTGGGAATTAAAAAACACAGAAGAAAGTATTGAAAATGTTTTGAAACAAAATAAGGACGATTCTTCTATGAGTTCTCCAAAAAGTGAAGGGATAATTAAAGATAATTTTTATTAATATTAGAGATAATTTCATTTAAACAAAGTAATAAGAGAATATAGTTATATTCTCTTATTTTTTTTATAGTTAAACCGATAAAAATGAAAAGCATTAATTTTATTATTATATAAGCTTAATAAAGAAGGGTTTAGTCATGTCACATTCATTATTTGATTCCATCAAATCATTACATTATAAATTAAATATAGAAAATTTAGATATTCATAATACTCAGAAAGAACTTAATGACCTTGTTATATTAGGTAGACAAAAAACAAAATTAAGAATAATCACACACTTTCTTTCTGTTTTGGAATCTCTAGCTCGTAATTATGAATATGATGATGCTCAAGCTATAGTAGTTATCAAAGATACAATCAAAAAAGGATTGGAATTAATTGTCGGTATGGTTGATGGTAGTATATCTAATAGCGAAGGTGTGTATAAAATCGAAACGATAGTACAAAATTCTAAAGAGTTATTGATACAAAAATTAGGTAATACAGTATTACTTAATGACGAAAAATTATTATCACAGTTTGCTAATGATTTATTACAAGATATAGAAACTATAAAAGAGTTTTTTACAACTCCTATTTTGGTCACATCAAATAAACAATATTATGAAACAATTAAATATTATCTGCAAAAAATTCATGATAATGTTTTATTTGTGGGAATACAGGAGTTATTAGAATTAACGAATGCTTTTTCAAGTTTTATTGATACAGAATATAAAAACAATACTTTTTCAGAATTGGGATCACATACAGATTTTCTCTTTACACTAGAATATTATGAAAAAACAGCACATATTATTTTAGAATATAATAATAATATTCAAGAAATTACCAAATATTTTTCAGAAAATAATGTTAAAGATCTTGTAGAACATTTATTAAGTGTTTCTTCTAAAATAACATATATGCAGCATTCACAACCGTTAATGTCAACACTTGTATTGACAAGCGAGGAAATTACTGCACTTATGGATGAAGATAATACTTTTGATAGTGTTTCTTTTGATAATCAAATTATAAAAGAACCAATCATAAAACTGTCTAATACTACTGTTAATGAAAAAATAGGTGTCGATAAAGCTATAAATCCTGTTCAAATAGATCCATCTGAGTATCAAATATTAATAAAACAATCTCTAAAAACCCCTACTTGTAATGATCTCAAATATGAAGAGCTTTATGAAGTATCTCAGGAAGAATTTTTAATTCGATATATGGGAAGAATGTTCCAAAAACAAGACCTTTTGTTTTCTGAATTGACAGAAGAAAAAACAGTGAAGATGACAGATGATCTTTTAGAGGTAAAACATTTAACTACAAATATTAAAAAGATTTTATTCGATCATTACTATATTACTGTAGAAGCATTACTAGGTGCTGATATTAGAGAATATATTCATAGAGAAGTAAAAAAATTAGGTAAAAAACTTCGTTTAGGGATTCGTGGTGAAAGTAGTGAGATCTTAACTCGTGAAAGTGAATTTGTGAAACATATTATTTTTACATTAGTGAAAAATTCTATTCATTTTAGTTTAGAACCTACTTTCAGAAGAAAAGCGACTGATAAAAATGAAATGGGTTGGCTATTGATAGAATTTGAAGATGCTGGAGATAATTTTGACATTTATATTAGAGATGATGGGCGTGGAATAGTTATAGATCAAATGAATCTTATACAATTACAGGAGCAAGTTGCTAAAAAGGGTGGTATTTTAGAAATAGATAGTATGGATAATGAATATTTAAAAATTCATGTTCAGCTACCAATGAAAAAAGTTCTTACTGACTGTTTAGTAGTACAATTAAGAGATACAAAGGTGTTGATTCCTAATAGATGTGTTGATAGAGTGATAGATGTAAAAGAATCTCTTACTGCGATGAGAGATGAAAAATGTTTAGGTCAGGTTAATTTAGCTACGATTTTAGGTATTGATAATGTGTCTACAAAGATGTTGGTAGTTTGTGACTTTGGTGCTAAAAAGGTGATTTTTGGAGTTGAAAAAATACTGTA
Source organism: uncultured Brevinema sp. (assembly GCA_947036575.1). Lineage (GTDB taxonomy): Bacteria > Spirochaetota > Brevinematia > Brevinematales > Brevinemataceae > Brevinema_A. The sequence goes on from CAMQSH010000022.1 coordinate 16,247, forward strand.
TAGTATGGAAGCTGTTGTGGAATATGTAGATGTTCCTTTGTTACCTTGTGTTGATCAAGTATCTATTATCAAAGATGGTACTCTAGGATTTATTATTAATGAAAAAAAATTATATCAAAAATCTAAACATGTAATTCTTCAGAGAGAAAAAATTAAAGAATTAAGCTAAAATAATCGGGGGATTTATGTACAATATAATAGTACCATTTCGTTTAAATAATACTTGGTTAGGATTAGAATTAAATACAGTTAAAAAGGTAGATTCTTGTGGTAATATATCTATAATACCTAATACAGAAGCCCCGTTAACTGGGTTAATGCAAAAAAGTGGTCAAATATTTCCTGTTTGGTCTTTATTTAATATTGTTGGCGGAAAAAACACAGATATCAATAAGTGTTTGTTATATATAGAAATAGAAGTCAAAGGTAAAATAGTGATAATTCCTGTTGATGAAATTTTATCAGTAACTCAAAAAGGAACAGGGTGGGTACCAACTGTTAAATATGGTCTTCAAATTTTTAGATTTTTAGATAAAAAAGCTCCTCAATCTATAGATGATGTTGAAGAAATAGAAACAGATCATCCTTTTCAAGATGAAACACCTGGGGCATATTTTAAAATAGAAGAATTACAGTAATTTTAACTTTTATAAAAGATAAGATAATTAAAAAAGTCCTCATTAATGAGGACTTTTTTATGTTTATTCTTTGATATTCCTTAATTTATGAAAAGATATGGTTATTTTATTTCAGCAAGACTTTGGGTGATTCTTGTGATTTCATGTTGGGCAGCA
>CAMQSH010000023.1 GCA_947036575.1 uncultured Brevinema sp.
GGCTTTGAGTGTGAATCAAAATCCTGTGGTCAAAAAAATCTTAGAAGAGCAGGGTTTTGTTTATTTTATCGATGATATTATTACTATTAACAATCTTACTTATAACAATCAAGGTACAAGCAAATTTGATTTAATAATCACCACAAATAATAAGCAAAGAATAATTACTGATATTGTCTTAAATCGTATTGGTGAGGCTAATATCATGAACTTTATATTGGCAGTAGCTGGAGTTTATCATTGTTTCCCGAATCTTTCTGATGAGATTGTCTCTAATGTTGCCCAACAAAAAATCCCTTATAGAATGGATCTAGTAAGGGAAGACGTGCTTATTGACACTTCACACAATGGGCAAAGTTTTGATAATTTGATGAAATCTTTGGATAGAATGGAATGGCGAGATATTGTGTTTTATGTCACGATTTTAGAAGGCAAAGAACTTGCTGATATTGTAGAAGTCCTAAAAAAATATAAACACTTATTTGCTAAAATCATTTGTTTTGATTTTGAAAGTGATACACAAAAAATGTCTAATGGATTGGGATTGTATAATCTCTTAAAAGATGATATTACTTCAGAATATGTAGCCAATATGACAGAGATAATATTAGAAAAAACTAGCAAAAAAGTGTTTGCTGGATCTTTTTATAGTATTCCACTGATTATGGATCTAATCAATCATCAAAATTAATAAAATTAATAGCTTCAGAAGGCTGAATAAAATCAAAAAATTCTTTTGTTGTTCCTGTAAAAAACAATTGCAAACCAGAACTATAAAACTTATCAAAAATATATTGGCGTCTTTTAGGATCAACTTCAAGAAGGGCGTCATCTATCAGAAGAATGGGCTTTCTCCCCAAAGTTTCCTCGATGATTTCTACAGAACCAATTTTTAAAGCAAAAGACAAAGTACGATTTTGTCCTTGTGATCCAGATTTAGCAGCAGGAAGATCATTAATAAGTAGGGTAATGTCATCTCTATGAGGACCTTTTGAGGTGTGTTTTCTACGGAGATCTTCGGATTTACTTTGTGCTAAAGCCTCTTTGAGGGCGTCTTCAATATTTTGAGTTAATTTAAAATTATTAAAATATTTTAAAGTGGCAGAACCTTTGGTAAATTCTTGATATAAAGCTTCTACTTTTGGGATTAATAATTTTACAAAATCTAAACGCTTTTTAATGATTTTTGCTCCGTTAGTAATGAGAGCATCATTCCAAATATCAGCGTTTTTAGGATCTTTTTTTAGAGAGGCATTTCGTTGACGTAAAGCTCTTTCGTATTTTGCTAGATAATCAGAATATTCATCATCACGCAAGGCAATAGCGGCATCAAAAAAACGTCTTCTTGTTTCAGATGTTCCTGTAGCCAAAAAAATATCATTCGGTGAAAAGGCAACTACAGGATTATGGGTACGCAGATGATTTGAGGCAATACTTTGTTCACTTAGGGTGAGCTTTTTTTTCTTTTCGGAGACTGTTCTTTCTATTACTTCGCCGTCAAAAACACCTTGAATAAAAAACCCATCAGCTTTTCTGTTGGTGAGTTCTTTTCTATCACCGGTACGAAATCCACGGTTAGAGGATAGAAGGTAAAGTCCTTCTAAAAAATTAGTTTTCCCCGAACCATTTTCACCAACAAGGCAGTTGATTTGAGAAAAGGAATCAATAGTAAGTGTTTCAAAAGATCGGAAATTTATTAGTTTTATTTGTTCTAAAAACATGAAAGCCTCTATCAGTATTAAATTCTATTATACAAGAAAAATGGATATTCTACAATATTATTTATCAAAAAACACCTTTGTAATAAAGGTGTTTTTTATGGTTATAACATTAGTGAGCAAGCGTTTATACTCCGCCTTTACCGTGAAGATTTTCTCTATCAAAGATACGTTCCATAGGAGTAACAACTTTCGTTACACGAACAGAGAAGTTTTCGTCAATAACAACAACCTCACCAAGGGCAATAAGCTTGTCATTAACAAGAACATCAACAGGTTCACCAGCTAGTTTTTCTAATTCGACGATAGATCCTTCCCCTAGATTGAGGATATCTTTAATAGTCATACGGGTACGACCTAATTCTACAGTAACACGCATTGGGACATCTAACAATAATGCAAGGTTGTCTAATGGCTCAATATTTCCTGAGGGATTAAACTGTTGGAATTGAGCTGGAGTCATATTGACAGTAGAACTATTAGTATTAGTATTAGTTGGAGGCGGTGTATTAGCACTAGGGTTTGATTGTGGATTTAAAATCTTAGCAATACTTTTTATAAATTTCATAGAAGAAATAATATAGAAAGGATAACTAGCACCATCAATGTTTAAATTAATTCCTATACGATATAAAGAACCAACAGTTGTAATAAAATCAGAACCACTATCATATCTTTGAGATTCAGCAAGAGAAGGAGAGACAGCTAATTTTAATTGTTCTGATAAAATTTTAGTATCAGATGCCATCATATTAGAAATAGCTTCTCCAAATGCTTCTATTACTTCTTCTGAAATTTCAGTAGATTCTGAACCAAGCATTTTGTTTGCAACTTGAAAAACACTGCTTTCTGGAGCACAAATCATCCAAGAACCAGTAATGCCTCCTGTAATGCTACTAGAATTACCTACAAGATTTGATGTCAAATCTTCTGATAATTTCGTGCTAGTACCTGTTAAAAAATTAACTTGATCTAATGTAATTGTAGAGTTAGTTAATTGACCAAGGACTCCAGCTCTAGCTTTACCCAAATCATTAAACAATTTATTTAAAATAATTTCTTCAGAATTACTAATACTATCACTGTCATTATTTTCCAAAGATGTCCCCTGCAATAATGCATCTAATTCATCTTGAGATAATACAGAATCACCCATGAGATCCTCCCTAAATTATAAAATTTCTCTTTACCTAAATAATTTTCGGAATTATTTAGAAAAAGTTTAGAAAAAACTAATAAAATAATCAAAAATAGTCGTTTTATTAAATTTTATGAGTATCTTTAGATTATAAAAAATTAAAGATAGGAATAATTTAATGAAAAATCTAAAAAAAATATTGTTGTATGGAATTTTTATCTTTATCTCTTCTAACACATATGGTAAATATTTCTTTGTGCCTGGGCATATAATGATAGGTCTTAGTATAGGTGGCGGAGGTAGTGATTATACTTTTGGAACAACAGGGGGTGCTGTTAATATTAGTACAGAGGTTATTTTGGATACATGGAATATTAGTAGTACTATTGAAATGTCCGTTGGTTTTTTAGCTAATGGAAGTGTTTTTTTTGCCGATAATTTAGCACAAGGAGGACTTTCTCTAATGCCTACCTATCATATTAGTTTTTATAAAACAGTAGATTGGTATTTGGGTATTGGTTTTGGTATTTCTATGCATAAAAATTTAGTGCTCTATGGGGTAGGATTGTCAACAGGCTTTAATATAGAAGTAAGAGAGTGGTTTTTGGTGAATTTGGGTTTTGAACTTCAAGGACCTCAAATATTTGGTGCTATAGGAATGAAATTTCGCTTTGAGAGTACTAGATAATTTGATTTTAAAAATAATATATGATACTATAGTATAATAAAATTTATCAGAGATATCATAAATGCAAAAAAAAAATAGCTCTAATTTTTCTGATGGTCCGTGGTTTGTCTACATAATTCTTTGTGATAATAATAGTTTATATACAGGAATAGCAAAAGATATAGAACGTAGATTTAAAGAGCATACTAAAGGTAAAGGTGCTAAATATACGAGAATGTACAAGCCTGTGTGTATCGTTCACACAGAAGAATATGAAAATCATTCTTTAGCTATTAAAAGAGAGATAGAAATAAAATCTTATCCTACAAATAAAAAACGTAAATTACATAACAAAGATATAGGAGTTTTTTTATGAAGAGAATTGGTCTTGCTTTAATGATTTTAGTTGGAACTAGTATTTCCACCAATGCAGCACAAAACTATAATAAAGGAAACTTGTTACTTGGTATAGGTCTTGGTGCAGGAACACCAACTGTATCAGATATTGGTGCTGCACAGATGACTATTCATCCTTCTGTAGAGTTTATGATAGGAGCTTGGACTCGTGGCAATTATGGCTATGCTTTAGGGATTACTATAGATAGTAGTATCAATTTTTTAGGGCCTGGATTGACAGGCACTTTAGCACCTATGCTTACTGCTCATTTTACTCTAGCTCCAAGATTTGATTTTTATACATCTTTAGGATTGGGTTTACAATTAGAACAAGCAACAGGTTCTAGTGGTATTTATAATGTTCATGTTGGTTTTGCAACAGGATTCAATGTAGTTGCAAGTCCTTCTATTATATGGAATATAGGTATGGCTATTCATGCTAATCAATTCTTTGGTTCAACAGGTATCAAATTTCGTTTTGGTGATGTAACCAAAATTCAATATAATAAATAGATTAATAATATCATTATTAAAAAACCCTCTGCTATAAAACAGAGGGTTTTTTATTTAAATAAAATATTCTTTTATAAAGAAGTAGATAATTCTTTTTGAGAGGAATCTACCACAGTATCTATACAACTATCAATATCACCACAAAGAATTTTTTCTATCATGTCACAAGCTGTTTCAAAAATAGGAGTTAGTTTTCTTATTTCATCTTTAGAAAAAGATCCTAACACATGGGATTCTAAGGGCATTTGTGTACTTACAGGTCTTCCTATGCCTATACGAACTCGAGGAAAATCATCAGCTTTTAGGAATTTAATCAAGGATTTTACGCCATTGTGTCCACCTGAGGAACCATATTTTTTTACAGACACATTGCCAAATTCTAAATTAGCATCATCACAGACAACGATAATATTTTGAGGTTGTATTCTTAAGAAGCTAGCCATATATAAAACAGCTTCGCCACTTAAATTAATAAAAGTTTGAGGTTTTAAGATAATAATTTTTTTATTATTAAAGCGCATTTTCCCAATAAGCGATTTTTTCTTTTTAATATCAATAGAAATATTATGTCTCTTTGCTAAACAATCTAAAACTAAAAAACCTAAATTATGTCTTGTTTTAGAATATGAATCTCCTGGATTTCCAAGACCAACAATAAGTCTCATAAACACCTCCTTGCCTCTGTTTTTAATAAATCACAATATTAAATAAATCATAAAATTTTACTAGTACTAGATTAATGATATTATTTTACTTCAACAAGAACAGTACCTTTGTTTGTCAATATTTTACATGTTTTAGGGATATCTAAATCTCTAATGATAACATTTTTTTTACGTTGTAAACCAGCAATATCATATACGATTTTTGCAGGCATATTTTCTGGAGTGCCTCTTAATAATACTTTTCTTATGAAAGTTAAGAGATTTCCACCCTCACGAACTCCCACTGGTGTTCCTGTAAATTCGATAGGGATAAGAGTAGTGTACTCTACCTTTGGTGATACAATACAAAAATCAATATGCATAAAACGACGAGAAATAGGATCAATTTTGTAATCTCTTACAAATACATTATAAGAATCTTTACCTACTTTGAGAGAGAAAGTGATATGTCTTTCATTCACAGCAAATAATTTTTCAAAAGAAACATAATCAACAGATATAAGCACATTTTCTTTCATACTTGGTCCGTATACGATAGCAGGTAAACGAAATTCTGCACGAAGTTTAGTGTTTGCACTTTTTGTGCCTAGGGTACGGGATAGTCCTACTAACTCTGTAGTAGACCATTTTGCTGTTGTTGCCATATTTGGCCTCCTGGGTATCGGTTTTAAAACCTACAACCAGCTTAGTAAAGTGATACTAAGACTGTCTTGTTTATATTATAAAGTTATTATACCATAAATCATCTTTATTTTCAAGGACAAACAGTATAAAAATATAAAATTATAATTTTATAGCAATTTAAAAATATATAATATTACTTTTATAAAGTTTTTTTAAAAAATTCCGATTTTCAAATAGGGTTGTTTTATACAAATAATCTGCAAGGAGGCGTAGAATGAAAAATATACATGAAATATCAAAACAATTTTTAGATATCCTATCACAAATCAAAGATACAGTACAAAAAATTCTAGAAATAGAAGATCATAAGTATGATATTATTAAAAATATGGAAATAGATCAATTATTAGTTATTAATGAAGAAGAAGCTGACTTTCTTCATAAGATAGAAATATTTGAAATAAAAAGAGTTGATCTAATGGAAACACTTTCTCTAAAAATAGGCTTTGATCCTCAACAACCTATATCGAAAATAGCTAAATTTTTACCAGAAGAACATCAAAAGAATATTTTATCTATTAGTATGGATATTAAAAATTTATGTACTCGTATTGATATTATTACGGATAGAAATGAATATATTCTAAAAAATAGTGTAGAAATTATTGCTCAGATTTTAGAACTCACTCAAGGAACGCCTATAGATCAGTACAATAGTCAGGGCTTAAGTGCTGATGTTAAAAAACATAGCTTACATATGTTAGATCAATTGGTATAAATCAAATAAAAATATAATAATTGATATAAGATAGGTAAGAGGGTCCTATATCAATAACAAAAGAGGGTATAAAAAATGATTTCTTCATTTTTAGGATTGGAGATGGGTAAGGGTGCAATGCAAACCACCCAAAAAGGTCTTCAAACAGTTAGTCACAACTTGTCTAATCTCAATACAAAAGGATATTCTAGACAACGTGTCACACAAACAACAATGCCAGCATTGTTTCCATCAGGTATTAACAAACCAAGTATTCCTGGACAATTAGGTACAGGGGTAGCAGTAGAAGATATAGCAAGAATCAGAGATGTTTATCTTGATGATAGAATCATTTCCGAAAAAGGTGGGCTTGGATTTTGGGAACAAAAAAAAGCAATGCTTCATCAAATGGAAACAATTTTTAATGAGCCTGGTAATGCTAATATTAGAACAGATTTAGAATCTTTTTGGGATTCTTGGCAAACAGTATCAGAAAATCCTACTGATGATGCATCACGTATTCATTTGTTAGAACGTACAAAAACTCTTAATGAAAGTTTTAGAGCACAACATTACACACTAAAAGATATGCAAACACAAGCGAATGTCCTTGTAGAACAAAAAATTAATAGAGTTAATAGTATTGCAGATACTATTGCTACTCTTAATAAACAAATTCAAAAACAAGAATTAGCAGGTGATAATCCTAATGATTTATATGATAAAAGAGATTTACTGATTGATGAGCTTTCAAAAACTGCTGATATTCGTCTAGAAAGAAATAATGCAAAAGAATTTATTATCTATGTTGGTGCTGAAAAATTAGTACAAGGAGAACATGCGACTATTATTGAAGCTTATGAAGATCCTAACAACAAAGGCATGGTCATGCCTAGATGGCAACAAACAGGTCAAGAAGTAGTTCTTGGTAAAGGTGAGATTTCAGGATTAATGGAAGTACGAGATAAAGATTTAGGGGAAATGTTAACACGCTTAGATGAGCTTTCTATTAGTGTTGTAGACTCTGTGAATGCAGTACATAAAGAGGGCTTTGGTCTTAATGGTGAAACTGACACTTTATTTTTTAGAGAATTATCCTTAGCTAAAAATGCTGAAGGAACTATAGACTTTAATGAAGATGGTGTTTTAGATAGTACAGCTTTGTATAGAATTACAGGTTTTGAAAAAATCACAAAAGATGATGTTATTGGTTCTGATGGCACAATAAATTTCGGTGCTATTAGAGAGAATGGTCCTGATGTTACGGTCAATTATACCTCTAGTGAAACTGTAGAAGTAGTTCTCGAAAAGATTAATAGATCTGGTGCTGAAGTAACAGCATTCTTAGATCATATGGGTCGATTGACTCTAAAGGCTCAAGCAACAGAACACCAAAATGTTCCTCAATTTGCTCTTAGGCATATAGAAGATTCTGGTGGATTCTTAACAGGTATCGCTGGAATATTAGCAGAATCTGGACAAGATGGAGCTTTTGATTGGCAAAATGCTACAGCATTAGAAACATTAAATACGCCAAGAGAGTTGATTTCTCTTACTCCAGAAAATAATATAGCAAGTTGGATTAATCTTGATACTGCTGTTGCAGATAGGCCTGAAGGTATTGCGGTAGCTCAGGGCTATGATAGTACAGGTAATGGAAATCCTGACATACCAACAGGCTTTAATGATAATAGAAACGCTCTTGCAATGGCAAATTTACGCTTTGGTAATCTTATGACAGGACGAGCGTCTACTTTTGATGATTATTTTCAACAAACAATCGCCAAAGCAGGCACTCTATCAGAACAGGCAATTCGTTCTTTTGACAAAACAGATGCGGTTGCTAGCTCATTAGATGGTCTTAGAAGTAAGATCTCAGGCGTTAGTGTTGATGAAGAAATGACAAAAATGATTACTTTGCAACACGCTTATAATGCAGCTGCACGATTGGTTTCAACAACAGATAGATTGCTAGATGTAATCATCAATAGAATGGGTGTATAATTCTAAAATTAATTTAAATTAAAGAGGTGCTATTATGTTAGGTCGAGTTACTCCTGGATATATGCAAAGTGATTTCTTAAAAAATATAGAAACTAAAAATGAAAGTTTTCAAAAAGTGCAAAAACAGCTATCTTCTGGAAATAAAATTAATTTACCAAGTGATGATCCTGCTAATACTATTAACTATATGAAGTGGGAAAGTAAGACACAAGATTTGAATAAATTCAATCAAGTAATAGGTTCTTATAAAGACAAAATGAATGTTATTGATGGACATTTGGATGCTATAGGTAGTGGATTGCATAGAGCTAGAGAGTTAGTGGTTCAAGCTGCCAATGGTGTTTACACCAAAGATGAAAGGGCTGCTATCGCTGTAGAAATAGATCAGATTGTACGACAATTGGTATCTGATGCCAATACAGAATACAAAGGCACCTCTATTTTTGGTGGTACTTCTGCTCGTACACAACCTTATCGTATCTCAGAAAATCTTGATGAAACCACTAATGCTACCCTTGTTTCTGGAGTAGAGTATTTTGGGAATGCTCAAGAGCAGGTGATGGATATAGGTAAAAATGATAGGATAGTGGCTGTTTTGCCAGGATCTGCAATCTTTGAAACTGATAGTACAACCTTACAGGGTGGTGTAGATGCGACAGGTTATGTAGTCTCTCAAGATTCTGCTATTATGATAGAAGGTGTTGAGATTCCTATTATGACAGGGGATAATATAGAAGCCGTAGCACAAAAAATAAATGATAGACAATTATCTGTAAAAGCAACAATAGAAACAAATGCTGATGGTGAATCTCATTTTAGGCTTACTAGTATTTCAGCACGTCAGCCTTGGTTACAAGATCTTGCAGGAAGTACCGTGCTCCAAGATTTGGGTATTATAAATAATAGTACAGAAGGTCCTAGAAATTATTCTACGGAAGCAGTGGTGCAAAAAACTAGTATTTTTAACACTTTACTTACAGTTAAAGATAACCTATTAAATAATGATATTCTTCAATTAGGTGGAGAAGATCTAGGTAAAATAGATCAAAGTTTAAATAATCTTGTTCGTTATCGTACGTATACAGGAGCAGTAACAGAAAGATTGGAAAAAACATTTGCTAGAAATGAAACAGAAGCAATGTATTTAAAAAATTCATCTTCAGCTGCTGTAGGTGTTAACTATACAAAAAGTATTACGGAGTTAAAAATGGCAGAATTTGCCCATCAAGTAGCTCTTAATATTGGTGCTAAATTAATGCCAACAACTTTAATGGATTTTTTAAGATAAAGTTTTATATAAAGTTGTAAAAACAAAATTGCAACAATGCAATAGATTGAAATAAAATAAAAAGTATATTATACTAAAAAATAACTGGAGGATTTAACTATGACAATAGTTAAAACTAAAGAATATGGTGATATTCAAGTTTCAGATGAGAATAAGATTGTTTTTAAAAAACCTATTTTTGGGTTTGAACACTTAAAAGAGTATTATTTGATCCTCTTAGAGGAACCAGAGCAATTTTCTTTATTACAAAGTAAAGATGATGAGAATATTTCATTTATGTTGACACAACCTAGAATATTTGTATCTGATTATATTTTGGATATCGATGATACTGATGCAGAATTATTAGAAATAGAAGATCATAAAGACATTATTGATTATGCTATTGTAACGATTCCTGAACAAATAGAAGATGTCACGATGAACATTCTTGGTCCTATAGTAATAAATAATAAAAATAATTTTGCAGTGCAAAGCATTTCAAACACCCCTCATTATAGTACTAAATGCAGATTGTTTCAAAAAGAGACAATTGTTGATAATACAGCTAATACAACAGTGACCATAGAGACTCTATAATATAAAATATTAGATTGTCTGGGGATTTCAAGGAGGAAAAGTGCTTGTTTTATCTCGAAAGGAAAATGAATCTATAATCATTAACAATGAAATAGAAATCAAGATAGTCCACATTAAACCAGATCAAGTAAAAATAGGGATTATAGCCCCAAAAGAAGTGCGTATTTTTAGACAGGAAATATTCCAAGAAATCATGAAAGAAAACCAAGAAGCCCAAAACAAATCATCCTTGACTGAGTTAAAGGGACTTATGAAAAAAATAAATAAAAAATAAATACTTAATATCTTAGAAATTTATTATATTAAAAATGAGAGGATAAAAATATGAGAAAAATATTGTTATTAAGTTCTGTGTTATTAATTACTTTAATCTCTAATTGTGGTGGTGGACCAGATCTCAGAAATACTATATTAGCAGCAGAGGCTATGGAAAGAGCTCGAGTAGCAGAAGCTCCTATATATGCTCCTGAAGAATACAAAATAGCTAAAGATTTATTTGATAAAATGAATGATGAATTGGATAACGAGCAATATGAAGATGCTAATAATACTGCATTGTTAGTTATAGATGCTGCTAATAGGGCGATTCAAGCTGCTCGCTTAGCAAAAAGCACAGAAAAATAAAATTAAAATATAAGGAGAGGGCTAATGAGAAGTTTAAAAATTCTATCTATATTGGTTTTAGTTTCGCTAATATCATGTGGTAAACAGGAAGATGTTAAAGCAACAGACATGGCTGTTCAAGCAATGGAAAGAGCTAGAGCTGCTGAGGCAGATATCTATGCTCCTCAAGAATACAATATAGCTGATAATCTATTTCAACAAATGCAAGAAGCTATGGCTGCTGGTGATTTGACAAAAGCTAATGAATTAGCATCATCAGTTATTGATGCAGCGAATAGAGCTACAGAAATTGCTCGACAAAATAAAGCAACTACATTAATTGCACAATTAAAAAGAACGCTAGACACAGCACAAAAATTAGGTGTTGATCAAGAAAATCCTGATATCTATACTCAAGCAGTACAATTTCTTATTGATGCAGAAGGTTTTTATGCTATACCAGATTATGAAAAAGCTACAGAAGCAGCACAGAGTGGACTTGATCTTTTAGAGCCTTTAGTAGGTGGAGCGGAAGCGTTGGCTTTAGCCAATCTTAATAGAGCAAGAGACTTACTAGATAGAGCATACAGATCTACAGATCTTACTCAAACAGAAACACAATTAACAGAAGCTTCTAATATTATAGAACAAGCTGCTCGTGAATACCAAGATAAAGACTATGGTAGTAGTTTAAATTCTTCTCAAACAGCAATAGATATGTTAGAAAGTTTAATCGCTGAATTTCCAGGAGATGGTGCTATCTCTATTGAAATCAATGATGATGAAAATCTACAGCTCCAAGCCTATGATCTTATTCGTCGTTTAGGTGCTGCTATTGAATTTATTAAAACAAATAACTATACACAAGATGTATATACAGATTCTTCTAGAAAATCAATGCTTCTAACTCCTTTAACTCCTGCAAATAAAATTGATGAAAAATCACTTACTAATAGTACAGATACTAATGGTAATGATTTAGTAGAAGAAGATATTGAAATTTTCTTATATGAAGATGGTACAGTTGAAGAAATCGATACTATCTTATATGAAGATGGCACTGTTGAACAAATTGATACAACTTTATACGAAGATGGTACACTTGAATATGAAGATACTACATATGAATATGAAGAAGTAGAAATAGTAGTAGAGGATGATGGGCTTGCTTATCTACCATTACAGCTTAAAGCACAACAGCAAACAGAAGAAACTATAGAAATGAGAAATGTAGAACCAGTGGATACTACCTTAAATGATACAGGTGTTATTACAGTGCAGATGATAGAAGATTTTTATAATTCTTCACAAGAATACTATAACGAAGGTAATTATCTAAATGCTATTGATCAAGCAAGAGAAGGGCTAAGACTATCTGAGCTTTATTTAGCAGGTCAAATCCTTACTACTCATAAAGTTATTCGTCGTGATACCTTATGGGATATTTCAAAGAAATATTATAAAACACCGTGGTTATGGCCTAATATTTGGAGAGCTAATAAATTAGAAATTAAAGATCCTGATCTTATTTATCCAGGTCAAGAATTTAAAATCCCACCTGCTTCAACAAATAATCCTAAATAAAATTATTATTAAAAATAAAAACCACCTCATATGAGGTGGTTTTTATTATGTAGTAAAGTATAATAGAAAGTTATTATAGACAATAAAAAACCTTGCTAAATATAATCGTTTAGCAAGGTTTTTTTATTATTGATTAAAAATTATTAAAAGGTTATAAGAGATCCAACAGTAAAGATAATACCACTTGAACTAGGTTGTTTAGAAGAAAGATATTTAGCACCAATATTATATTTTAGACCGACTCTAAATCCTACCCCTATATAAGGGTTAATTTTGTATACAGTATTGAGTCCAAATCCTACTCCATAGTAAACAGCTGTTTCTGTATAACCAGTTTCACTATTTAAGAAATAAGGAGTGACATATCCAAAAACATCCATCCCTACATCCCAACCAGATTTTTTATGAGCTGCATTGAGAAAGCGATAACCGATTCCCCCAGCAAGATCCATTCCCCAGCCAAGTTGACCAGCTTTATTACCTGTTGCTGCTCCTGGAGGATCTGATGTACGACTTGCTGCTGAAGCTCCACCTTGTTGATCATCTGCTATAGGATCTGCTTTAACCTCTCTGGTAAAGATAATATGACCAAGCATATTATAATAAAAATATACTCGTGTTGGTGTATTCCCAACAATACCAAAAGTCAGAGCATCTGCTGCAGTATCAATAGGTAATGCTGGACTAATGAAATTCTCCCATCCCACATATACTCCTGTAAAAGAATGAGTATTGTTGATGGAAAGGAGCATAAAACCTAATATAAATAAACGTTTCATGATTTTTCCTTTATAAAATTTACCCAAAGAAAAATAAATAAGGGTATTACTAAAATAATAAATGTATTATATACTCTATAAGAATACAAGATTATGACGATAAAATCAAGATATATTCAAAATAAAAATATTTTTATTTTATAGTTTGCAATAATATATAGTTTGTAGTATAATTTATATAGTGAATAATATCTATTATATGATATGGAGAACAATGTTTAATAGTGAATAAAATTTAAATAAATCGGAGGGATTTAATGAACACACAAAAAATCCAAGTGATTCGTCAGGCAGAACAATCGGCAAAAGATCTTATTATCTCGACAGAAGAATTGGTAAACTCCAAAATTAGAGAAGCTGGAAACGAAGCTTCTTTAATAGAAGAAAACACCAAAAAATCTGCTCGTGAGAACGAAGTAAAAATTTTATCTGAATATCAGATAAAAGGTGAGAGTCAAGCTAAGACTATTTTGTCTGAATTGTCTAGAGAAATTTCTAACATAGATCATTCTGCAGATAGTTCAGAAGTTAATGCTATTGCTTTATTAACAGAACAAATGAAGGTCGCTTATGGCAATTAGTAAAATGAAAAAATTGACTCTAGCTGTTGTTGATAGTGTTAGAGATCAATTATTAAAAGAATTACAAGCTTTAGGAGCTGTACATGTAGACTCTCTTCAAGTAGAAAGTTCTGGTGAAGAAGAAACTAATGTAGAGTCTTGGGTTGAAGGTTTAGATACGATTTCTACTGATGTTTCTATTTTAGAAGATCAAAGAAAAGAATTGGCTAGTGCTATTAACAGAGTCAAAGAAATGTTTAGTGTTAAAGTTCCAGAATTTGAAGTAACATCATCTGATGTAATTCAAAAAACTGTTGCTAAATATGATATGATACAACTAGCAGAACAATTAAGTACTTTAGATAAGCAAACTAGAGAAAACGATACTATTATCAATACTTTAGGTTTAGAGTTACATCAAGTGCAAGCTTGGAGAGTAGGTGTAGACGATATGGATCCTATACATGGAACTAGTTCTGTGTTAAAAGGTGTTGTCGGTCATATATCAGAATCTAGCTTCGATGCTTTTTGTAGTGCTGTTAGAGAGTCAACAGATTTAGTCGATGTTATTTCTTGTTGGATAAAAGATAAAGAAGTTTATTGTTATGTTGTTGCTGCTCCTAATGTTTGGGAAGAAGTGAACAATGTATTAAAAGCATCTTCTTTTAATACTCTTCAGATTACCCGTCGTACTGGTTTATTAGAAGATATTATAGCTATGTTAAAATCAGAAATTTCATCTGCTCAACAAAAATACGATATGGCTGTAACAGAATGGGAACATTTTTCTGCAAAATTAAATGATTTAGCATTATTACATGATATGTTAGAAATGCAAGTTCAACAAATAAAAGCTAGCTCTCTTGCTTTAGCGACAGAAAAGGTAAACTTTTTTAGAGTTTGGGTACCAGAAGATTATATGCCAAAAGTTGAAGCTATTTTATCTATTCATAACAAACTCATTGATATTACCGTAGAAGATCCTTCAGAAGAAGAGTATTCAGAAGTTCCTGTCCTCCTTAAAAACAACGCCCTCACCAAACCCTTTTCTGCTCTTACAAGTATGTATGGAACTCCTATGTATGGTAAAACTGTTGATCCGACACCACATTTTTCTCTGTTTTACTTTGTTTTTTATGGACTATGTTTAGGAGATGCTATTTATGGTATTGTATTAATGCTATTTTCTTCTTATATGATGTTCAAAAATCGTGCCAATCAGGGAATGTCAAATTTTATGGCCTTACTAGTGTTGTGTGGACTATCCTCATTGATTGGTGGTGTAATTTTTGGCTCTTATGCGGGGGATTTATTTTCTAAGTATATTCCAATACCAGCTTTAGTAAATCTAAAATTTACTTTTAGTGATGGGTTAGGTTTTTTTGATAAACCTTTATTTGTTTTATTTTTCTCTGTTTTACTTGGAGCAATACAACTTTGGTATGGTTATTTAATTAAATTTATTGTTGCATTGAGAAATAATATAAAAGATGCTTTATTTAATGTGTTGCCTTGGCTTATTTTGTTGGGAGGATTCTTTGCTTGGGGATCTTTAGTTTGGATTGCTGGTATAGCAGGTCTAACGATTGTATCAGATAGTACTGTTAATCATTTTTTCCTTGCTATGAAAATAGGAGCAGGATTAGTCATTCTAAATAATGTTCGTATAGGTTTCCAAAAAAGTATTTTAGCAGGAATCTTTAGTCCTTTAGCTGGAGCTTGGGAACTATATGGTATTTCTGGATATTTAAGCAATTTATTATCTTATTCTCGATTATTAGCATTGGGTTTGTCTTCAGGTGTTATGGCTAATGTATTTAATACTTTAGCTTTTGGTATGATAGAATCTCTTAGTGGTATTACTCCTATATTGGGTATTTTAGGAATATTTATGCTAGTCTTCTTACATGTGTTTAATTTTGCTTTAGGAGCATTTGGAGCATTTGTACATGCATTACGTTTACAATTTGTAGAGTTCTTTGGTCAATTTATAGAAGGTGGTGGAAAAGATTTCTCTCCATTAATTTGTAAAGGAACACATTATACAGTTAAGTAAAAACAATAGAATAAAAACTTAAACAAATATGTTTGTTTAAGGAATGATATGGAAAAATTTTGTCAGAGTTGTGCTATGCCACTCAAAGATAATCAAGGTACGAATAAAAATCTTTCTTTAAGTAATGAATATTGTGTTTATTGCTATAAAGACGGAGAGTTTCAAAACATTGATATCACTACTGGTGAACAAATGAGAGATTTCTGTTATCATCTAATAACAACAGAATATAATACTTTTGTTCTTTTAGCATGGCTTCTTACACAAAGGATTCCAAATCTTAAAAGATGGAAACAGTAACTAAAATATAATATAATAAAAATTATAAACAAAATAAAAACTCAAACAAAAGTGTTTGGACAAATAATATATATATTATTTGGTGAGATGGAGGTTTCACGATGAAAAGAATGTTCATTCTTTCTAGTATTTTTGCATTATTTACAGTAGCAGGATATGCTCAAGATGCAACAACAGCATTGGCTGTTACAGAACCAGGAATATGGGGTTCAGTTAATTGGGGATTAGTTTTTGCGGTTTTTGGAGCATCACTTGCAACATTTGGTGGTGGTTATGGATCTAGTATTGGAGTTGGTGTTGCTGGAGAAGTGGGAAATGCTGTTTTAACAGAAGATGGGAAAAAATTTGGTCAAGTATTGTTACTACAAGCTCTTCCAATGACACAAGGTATCTATGGATTAGTATATGCATTATTAGTTATTTTTACACCAATTGTAGATTTAACACACGGATTACAAATATTTTTTGCTGCTTTTCCAGTCGCAATTAGTGGTGCAATTTCTGGTATTTGGCAAGGTAAAGTATCTGCAGCTGGTATGCAGTTAATCGCACGTCGTCCTAAACAATTAGCACAAGCAATGTTATTACCTGCAATGGTAGAAACTTTTGCTATTTTCGGATTCCTCGTTTCTTTCTTATTGATGGGTATTGGTAGATAATTTCTCTAATACTTATTTATCAAAAAGAAATATTAAGGTAGGAGTTAACTATGAGTTTGGAAGATATCAAGAAAAAAATTATTTCTGATGCTGAACAAAA
>CAMQSH010000024.1 GCA_947036575.1 uncultured Brevinema sp.
CTTTTAACGAAAAAGGTGAAAATTGCTATACAAAACTAGGATTCAAAGAAGAGGGTATCTTGAGAGAAGAACTCTTTCGTGCTGGAAAATTTCATGACATACATCTTATGGGTATGTTTAGAGATGAATTTATTTTATAGGGTCTTTCTAAAACCACCATTTTAATTTTTCAGGATGGTGGTTTTTTGTGTTTGCATAGTAAATAGCTAAACGATACTGATACAACAAACATCTATCATCTTGAAATCCTTTGTGCTGGGTATCTTTTAGAAATAATTCTTCAGCATCAGCTCCTATCAAATCTTCAACAGAAATAATCCCTATATTATTAAGATATAAAGCACATTTTTTACCAATAGAAGGAATTGTTATAAGATCTGTTTTCATCCTATCTCCTAGTATTCGCCCCTTTCGCATTTAAACTATCTATACTATACATAATTATTTAAATTGTTATGGCGACATAGATACATAGATATAGATCCATTCTACTGATAAAATCGTTTATAATTAGTTCTGCCACAGCCAACTATGGTATTATCACTGTATAAAAGATACCATTGTGGAATTGTCTCCTCATCAATACTATGATTAATACAATCTTCATACACTTTTGAACTTTTTTGATTCGCCCATTTATCTTGAAAATATTTAATAGAAATAGGTGCATATTCAGGATTTTTTCGTACAGAAATGATATCCATGAACAACTACTCATCTAATATATTATAGATAGCAATTATTTTCTTGTCAATTTGTTCTATACTAAATTTTTGAATAAAAAATGAAATAAAACTAGCAAAAAACAATAGATGTGTTATAATTAACATATACTATAAAATAGAGGTGAAAATCATGAAAAAAATAATAATTAATGCAGATGATTTTGGATTAACAATAGGTGTTAATGAAGGAATTGTTGAAGCTTTTAAAAATGGTGTTGTAACATCAACTACTTTAATGGTAAATCAACCTTATGCTAAAGAAGCTGTAGAACTATCAAAAGAAAACCCAAAATTAGGGATAGGCTTGCATATGACTTTTGATAAAGGAAAAGCTCTTACCGGAGTTTCAACTTTAACAGACGAAAATGGTAATCTAAAACATTCTAAGAATTTATTAGAGCCAGGTGTCAAAGAAGAAGATTTTTATAAAGAAATTCTCGCTCAATATGAAGAATTTAAAAAATTAATGGGAAAAGAACCTACCCATGTTGATTCTCATCATCACATTCATATGAGAAATCCTGAAGCTTTTAAAGCGATGAAAAGATTTTGTACAGAGAAAAATATCAAACATAGAGATGATAAGAATTTGATTGGTCGTTTTTATGGAGCCGATGTTGGTGAAGACATGCTTATCCAGCTAATAGAAGAAAAAAACAAAGAAAATAATTATGATATTCTAGAAGTTATGACTCATCCCGGTAAAAATGATAAATTTTTAGAAGCAACATCTTCTTATACAACACCAAGAGAAGAAGAGATTAGGATTTTGACAAGCACAAAAGTTAAAAACTATATCAAAGATAATTTTATTCTCGTTAATTTTGTAGAAGAAAAAAAATAAGAATATTCGTTCTTTTGGGGGGAATATGTATTTTGGTGAAAAAATAAAATTAAGAGCTTATAAAGAAAGTGATATAGAAGATTCTTATGCTCTAATTGAAAATTTTGAAATTAAATCTATGCTAAATAAAGCTATAATTTTTCCTTATTCTTTGGATGAGCAAAAAGAATTTGTAAAAAGTACCACAAAAAAACCTTGTTATGAGTTTGCTATTGAATTAGTAGAAACAGGCGAATATATTGGTGGTTGTGGTATTGCCGAATGTGATACAACTTCTCAGACAGCGACTATCGGTATTTGGCTAGGCTTAGAATATCAGGGTAGAGGCTTGGGGCAAGATGCTTTGAGAACATTATGTAAATTCGTTTTTGATGAAATGAATATCAGAAAAATCAAGTTGGAGTATTTTTCTTTTAACGAAAAAGGTGAAAATTGCTATACAAAACTAGGATTCAAAGAAGAGGGAATCTTGAGAGAAGAACTCTTTCGTGCTGGAAAATTTCACGATATACATCTTATGGGTATGTTTAGAGATGAATTTAAGTAATACTTTATATTGTTAAAAACAAGGAAGAAAAATGACTAAAACAGAAATATTCAGAGTCAAAATAGAAGAAACTGCATTAAAGATGAATGCAGAAATTAAAGATTTTTTAACAGAAAATCCAGATCTTATATTTTACTCTTTTGCTTTTGATTGTTCTTATGAATATTCAGATATTCTTTTATGTCTTAACACAGAAGAATACTGCAAACAAACATGGCTAAGTTATAAAAATGGCAAATCTTCTGAAAATTATCAAATAGATGAAGATTATATTAATCTAAGATATAATACCGGAGACTGGGAATATCAAGGGATATCCGACCATGCTCTTTTTACAGAAGAAGAGCTTACAGAATTTTATGGTGATGATGTAGAGCTATGTGTAAAGGAAATAAAAAAATGTACCTTTGAGATTTTTACTAAAGTCTTAAAAATAGATGCTTATAAAATGATCCCTAAAACAGATGATTTTGCTCCACTCTGTATTGACCATGAGGACGATCCTGCAGAAGCTTTGGAATATACAAAAAAAATATTAAAAGAAAATAATATGCTGTAAAGCACATTAATATATTTTGAGATATATTTAAGATTAAATCAATATTATAAATCTAATACTATAAGGAGTTATAGATGAAAAAAGCACTTAAAATTGTAACAATAGGCGGTGGATCTAGTTATACACCAGAATTTGCTGAAGGATTGATTACAAGAGCAGCTCATCTCCCTGTTGCCGAATGGTGGCTTGTAGATATAGAAGACGGTAAAGAAAAAATGGAAATCGTGGGTCAATTGGCTCAAAGAATGTTTAAAAAAGCTGGACTAGATACCAAAGTAGTCATGACTCTTAATAGAAAAGAAGCACTCAAAGATGCTGATTTTGTAACAACACAATTTCGTGTGGGACTCTTAGAAGCTCGTATGAAAGATGAAAGAATTCCTTTGAACTATAACAGTATAGGACAAGAAACAAATGGAGCTGGAGGATTGTTCAAAGCATTAAGAACTATACCTGTGATTTTAGATATTTGTAAAGAAATGAAAGAATTATGCCCTAAAGCTTGGCTTGTTAATTTTACCAACCCTGCAGGTATGATAACACAAGCGGCTATTACTTATGGAAAACATGAAAGAACAATAGGACTTTGTAATGTTCCTATAGGTATGACCAAAGGTATTGCAGAAAGTCTAAAAGAAAAAGAAAGTGATGTTGAAGTATTAATGGCTGGATTGAATCACTTTGTTTGGGCTACACATGCCTATGTTAATGGAGAAAACCAAATAACAAAATCTCTAAACTTCCTTATAGATAATCCTGCTGAAGCACCTGCTAATTTTTCCCACGAAAAATGGGATCCTTCTACTCTTAGATCAATGAATGTCATTCCTTGTTCTTATCATAGATACTATTTTGATACAGAAAAAATGCTTCAAGAAGAAATAGAAAATGCAAAAACTAAAGGCACAAGAGCTGAAGTTGTCAAAAAAGTAGAAGAAGAATTATTTGAGTTGTACAAAGATTTGGAATTAAAAGAAAAGCCAAAACAATTAGAGCTAAGAGGTGGAGCACATTATAGTGATGCTGCTTGTGGTGTTATAGATGCTATTTATAACGATAGTAATGCTAGAATCGTAGCAAACACAATTAATAATAGTACCATACGTTCTCTTCCTCCTCATGCTGCTGTAGAGTCAACATGTATTGTTAACAAATCTGGAGCGCATCCTCTGGCAGTAGAAGAATTACCACAATGGATGGATCAATGGTTAAAATTAATTTTTTCCTACCAAGATCTTACCATACAAGCTGCGGTAAACGGTGACTATAATGCACTATTACAAGCGTTTTTTATCAATCCATTAACCCCAAAAGGTGCTAAAGCAGCGGATTTAATTAAAGATCTTATGATTGCTCATGAACAGTATCTTCCACAGTTTAAAGACCTTATTACAAGCTATAAAAAATAATATTATTTTTAACAAAAAAACACTCTCTAAGTTTAGAGAGTGTTTTTTTGATTATTTAATTTTTATCTATTCTTATTTTTTAGGAAAAAGAGCAGGAATATCTAATTCACCTAATTTTATATTTGCAGCTTGATCAGGGGTTGTCCCCCAATATCTAAGCTCGTCATCGATAGTATCCTCCATACCATTATGGTATAATGTTGTTGTAGGAATAGTTACACTACCCGGAGGAAATTCTAATGTGGAAAAGTGAGTATCATTAGCCTTAATTGCAAAAAAATCACCACCAAGTTCTTCCCACCCAGTGAATATATTATCCTCATATATATGTGTTTTACCATCTTCCTCATATTTAGCATAAACTAATTTACCTACCCACATATCATAACCAGCATAAAAAGATTCTGACATCTCTCTATTCCCATCATTTACTTTTTTAACAACAAAATCTTTTGTGAATTTTTTTATTTCAAATTGTCTAACTTCTTGACTTTCAATATCTGTATCGTTTGAATAGTAAATTGTATTTACTATCAAGGTGCCCTCAGTTAAGTCAAGATGATACTGAGCAATATAGTTTTTTAAATGTCCTTGGAACCCATAATCTTCGCTTAATTTCTCTGAGGAAACTAGAGTTTCTAGAGCTCCTGCTCTTGTTTTAACTACAGGTACTCCTATCATATAGGCATCTAATTTTGCAAAAGCAAGTGTCAAATCTGGTCGTGGAAATTTGTTATTAGGATCTTCTTTTACCGAACATCCTGAAAATATTAATAAAAATAATAATAATTTTATCATTTTAACCTCTTTAATTTTTTTTGTAAATATGTTATTATACTCACCAATTCCCTTAAATTATAGCACATATATAATAATAAGTAAATATTAATATCATTATTTTAACTAAAAAACACCCTAGCTGTAGCATGGGTGTTTTTTTATAATTTTTATAAACTTAATAATTCGTCAACGACTTTTCTAAAGTCTGTCTTTGGACACATATAAACATAGTCTATACCTACAGAAGTAGCTCCAAATTTGTCATAAAATTCATGATCGCCAACAAAATAAGAATGTTTTGATTCTACGGCTAGATTTTCTAATATTCTATGAAAAATCATTTTTTTAGGCTTCATAAAGCCAAATTCATCAGAAAATACCAAATCATCAAAGAGATCATATATTTCTTGTTCTTTTAAGAAAAATCTCAACGCTATACCAGGTGTCATTGCCGTATTAGAAATAAGAGCTATTTTTTTGTCATTAGCTTTTAAATTTTCTAAACCTTCTTTGACATGATCGATTAATTTGGGTGGTGTTTGTAAAGAAGCATAAGCCCAAATATCATAGAATTTTTTGAGAAGAACAACATCTTTTAGATTGAGTTTATCAGCAAAAATACTAACTAAATCAAAAACACTAAGACTGAAAAAAAACTTTTGATGTTCTTGCATAATAACTTGTGTTTCATCATAAGCTCTGATAACTTCAGAAAAAAGAATAGGAAATCCTGATTTTTCTATTGTTGCCCACATAGCATTAAGTCTATATTGATGCTGGTCATTTATATTATCGTCAATTATTAATGTATTATATAAATCAAATATTATTAGTGATTTTTGCATTATAAGTATCCTTTTATCTACTCAGATATTAATATCATAGTTCGAAAATAGATATCTGTCAATCTTATCATAAACTATTTAATTATTAATATCTTAAACTTTCAACAATTAAATTTTGCCATTCTATAGCTTTGGAAATATGCGGGCTTTTTGGATGTTCTTCTGTTATTTTTCTAAAATAACCCAAAGATTCTTCTAGCTTGTCTAACTCAAAAGCAATCTTACCAAGAGCAAAGAGAGCATCAGCATCTTTTGTTGTATCATCATTAGAAAGAACTTTTCTCAAAACAACCATAGATTGATCAAATTTTTGTCTTTTGTAGTATAAATCTGCTATTTCTAGCTGAGCTTGATCTCCATGAACTGTATTATTAAAATGGGTGAGTATTTTCGTATAAAATCTTTCTGCACTATCCAAATAACCTCTAACTACTAAATCACGACCTTGTGCTAGATTATCTTTGATGAATGAAGTTTTAACATATTCAAAGTTTTTTGAAGAAGGATAAGCTTTTATAAAATTTTCTAATTCGTTAATTCTTTCTGGTAACATTGATTGAGCCGCATAAAGATCTGCTTTACCCAATAAACCATCTTCACCAATAACATTATTAAAGTATTTTAAAGAAGAGAGATACTCATTCTTATGTAGTAATAAATATCCTAAATAAAATGAAATTTTTGATTTCGTAGGTTCCTCAGCTCTAAAATAAGCCTGTTCGAGGAAAGATTCAATATACGAATCATATTGTTTTCTTTCTCGAGCGATAGAGCCAAGTAATAGCACTGATTCAGAATAATCTTCATTGCTTAATTGTGTTTCACCCAGTATTCTTTGAATATAAGACAAAGCTCCTTCAAAATCGCCTCTTTCATTCATCAGCTTTGCACCAATCAAACGAACTTTATGTCTATAGATGCTTGTAGGATATTCAGAAATAAAATCCACAATCAAACGAGATGCTAATACATGATCACCTAACTCATAAGCAATAAAAATACGTTCTGCCTCTTTAGAAGAGTTGTCTATAGATGAAATTGTTGGTATTGAAACTGGTGTATTTTCTACTATAGGTGTTACTGTGTTTTGAGGTAAAATAGAAGAAGTATTCTGTGAAATTAATCCTTCTTGAGTATTTTGTGGAACAATTTCCTCTTGAGAAATAGTTGGAATTTGTATTTGTGGAGTTTCATAAATTGGTGCTAGTTCTGCTGTGGATTGTTTGAAATCCTTATAAGAATTCATCATTGACTGATAAAAAAATAAGTATAAAAACAATAATACAGAAATAAATAATACAGATAAACAAAAATTGTTTAAGAATTTATAAAACACTAGATTTGTTTTATCATAATATTGTTCTTTTTTCATTAATTTTCCTTATTGATTGTTTTCTGTTATTTTTCTTTCTAGAATTTTTTCTGAGGTGTTATCTAGCCAATATCTTGCTTCAGGTATCCCCATATTTAAAGCTGTAATAAATACAGAAAAGGCATCTCTATATGCTCCCAATTGGTAATAAGATTGACCCAACATCATTAATGATGCTTTGTTTTTGGTAGCAAAATTTAATAAATAAATAGCTTCTTGATATTGTTCCATATTATAGACTCTTCTGCCCTCTGATACAGCTAGAGTATAACTAGGAACCATCCACTTAGAAGCAATTCTTTCGTAGTTTTCACCCAAAATATTTCTCGTTCTTCTTTTCCATAAATCTTGTTTAGATATCCATGTTTCTTTATTTTCATATAACCATGTTTCTTTTGGATTGTCTTTAATTTCTGGAATTTTTTCTACTCTTACCTCTTGATAGTAATGTTGAATATTAGAAAGCCTTTCTCTTGGTTCTATCCTTTGAGAAAATTTTTGATTTTCATCAAAACCACTAAAAAACTCTCTCTTTACTGATGAGGTTTGTGAATTTTTAAAAACCGTTGAAACTGTTGAAAGAGCACCTTCTTCTTCTTTGATAGCAGTTTTTAATTTATTTATTTGTTGATCTAAATCTTCTAAATTTATATTATTGTGTTTTACTGTTGTATCTGCCATCTGTAATGAAATTCCACTAACCATATCATTGAGTTTTCTATGTTTTTTTAACTCTGTAAGCTCATTGATTTTTTGTTTAAGATTGTTTATAATCATAGTGTGTTCTTTTTGAGAAAAATCATAAACTATTAAATCATATTTTTTATTATACTGAATAATAATATCTTGCATATTTGTTAAGAAATCACTTTCTCTTTTTTGTCTACGTTGATCTAATCCCTTTATATTACCACTTGTTTGATATTGTTTTATACTAATATTATCTCTTTTATCATAATAAGCATTCAAATTACTTTTAAAGTCTTTAATCTGGAGTTTATCTGTATGGACTAATGACTTTGTAAGAGCATTATAAGAGTTAACTTCATTAGATATTGTTATGATATTTTTCATAATATTATCATAATCTTTTTTTTCTTGAACTAATAAATTTTGGCTTACATACTCCATTTCTTTTAAAGAGTTGTGTTTAATGGTTAATATTTCATTTGTAAAATCAAGTGCTAAATTACTTATTAATTCTTTATATTTTGCTTGAGGAAAATTATTGTTTTTAGCAAAAGGATTTGCTGTTTTTACTTCACTATCAGCTCTTGTTAATAAATTTATATTATTATATGAAAAAGGTTCTGAAGATATAAAATCTAAATTTTCTTGTGTAGGAGGTTGATCTTCAAATATTGTTGAGCCAGCAATAGAATTCTGATTATTTAATTGATCCAATAAAGATTGATTGTTATTTGTATCTGCTAATATTTGTAAATTCGATAAAGTTCTTTTAACAGCAGCTTCTATATCTTCTTCTGAGAAAAACTCTTGCGTATAAGTAGGTAATTGCTCTTTTCTTTTTATATATTCTGTTTTTGATATAACTTGTAAAGGTGGGGATTTTCTTAACAACACTGCTGGTACTGTAAATATATTAATACCAGGAGTCCATTGTTTTGAATCTTTAATAACTACAGCATAGTAATAAGGTGTTTCAAAAGAAATATTCCTATCTTCAAAAATAAACTGATTTGTTACTGTTGCATAGATAGGTAATCCATCAACACTATTATATTGAGCAATAGGATAACGACTTCTATAAATTGTAAATATATATTGAGGTAAATCTTTTGGATATACATTCCATTTTAAATGAAAAATATCCTCATAAGATTTTATATTTAAAGAAGTTATAGTATGAGCTGGGTTGTAAATTTTTGCAGATGCTGATTGTTGAAAAACTCTTTTTTCTTCAACAACAATAGATACTGGTTGTATGGTTGTATTTATTTCTGGAAGAAAAGATAATTCATAACCTTCTACCATTTTATTAACAGAACCTTGTGCTATTATATCAAAAGAAGCACTATTATTAGCTACTATAGCAAAATAGTATGATCCTGATTTATTAAACTTCAAAGTATATTCATATTCATAATATGAGTCGATTTTGATACCAGAAAAATTACTATTGATAGCAAGCTCTGCATCTCGTAATACAAAAATATCTGAGATTCTTGAAGTATGATAATAAATAGTAAAATCGCCTTGTGCTACATCTGATTTCCATCTTAATATTACTGTATCAGAAAGAACATCATCTACTTCTATAGATGTTACAATATTTTTTAAATCTTGCGCTTGAATATAATTAAATGACAAACAAAGAATTACATTAAATAAAATCGCATATTTTTTCATAAGAATTCCTTATTTCAAAATAAATAAAAAAGGTATAAAATGATACCCTTCTTTAATGTAGTCGGAACTTTATCTTTTATAACTTGACCTTATTTAAATAAAAATAATAAAAATTTAAACCTTTCTTAAACAATTCTATTACTATTTTTCACACAATCGCACAAAAATATTTATATATTTTAAAATTTCACACAATTCATATTTTTTTTGCAGAGTAAATCTTAAAAAAACACAAGATAAATACATAAAAAATATAAATGTAAATAGTTATAAAATAATATATTAAAAAGAATTATTGTTAAAAATAATAGATAACTACTACTAATACTACCTATTATATTTTAAATTTAAAAATTAGTATTAATATTAATCACATTACTTTTTGTGTTATAAAAATAGTAAAAATTTATTCGTATTAACTTGACTATTTTCCATTTTTTTATCATACTTAGGGTAGTTATTTAAATCAATTCTAATATAGGAATAAATAGTGTATATACTGTATTTCTTTATCCCTTTCATCTTATTCTTTTGCGTGTATATTTATTGTCTAATATCTTTTTCTACAGTAAGTAGAGGTATATTTCATAATTATATCTCATTAATTTCTTTAAAAACAGATTGGAAAAACTCTTTTTTAGAAGATTTAGCTGAAGCAACTAGAAAATATTTTAGAGCACCTTTTATTAGTATTACAAAAGTAAAAAGTTCTAATACAGGTAGAATGATTATTTCTTCAGGAGATAATTCAGTGGGATTTTTAATCGATTCTGTAGAAAAAGAAGAATATTATCTTCAAAAGAAAAAATCTCTTTTATTACCTTATATTTATAAAACAGAAGATGTTCTCATCCGAAAAGATCATAAAAATACAAATATTTTAAAATATTTTAATTTAAAATATTCTTTTATGATCCCTGTATTTTTTTCTCATCAAACAGAAGAAATATTAATAAGTGTTTATTTTAAAAATAGAATAAGTTATTTGTTTGCCTATATAAAATATGTTCTGATTAAAAAAAGATTGTCTTATTTTTATGCAGGTATCTTTAGAAATTTTGTAAGAGCTTTCGAAAGTTCTGCTGAATTATTATTAGAAGAGATAGAAGACTATGTAGCAATTTCTCTTAATGAGAATGCAAAAATTGTTGCTTGGAATAAAGGTGCGGAAAAATTATTTGGATATAGAAGTGTTGATATTATAGGTAAAAATTTTGTTTTACTTTTTAATTATGGAGAAGAGGAAACTTTTAGTAAATCTTTAGAAATATTAAATATTAAAAATGATGTAAAATATTTTGCTACTCTAAAAGATAAAATGAATATTCCTATTAAAGTAGAATTAAAAGTAAAAAAAATGCTTACTGTAACTGGTTCTTTAGCTGGATATAGTGTTTTTGTTAAAGATATAACAAAAGAAGAAATATTTAAAGATAACATTCAACAACATAGCTTTATTAACTATACTATTTTAGAAAACAGCCAAGATGGTATTTTAATTTTAAACTCTGATGATAAAATTATTTTTTATAATCAACGAGTAAAAATTATTTTAGATAACTCTATGAATCTTTTTGGAATTCCTGGTAAAAAGATTTTTCCTAGAAAATTTGGAGAAGTCTTTGAAGAAACAATAGATAAATTAAAAGAATCAAAATTAGAATTTATAGATATTGATTATTGTTTTGAAAGTAAATATTATAATATTAGATTTTTTAGAGTACATAAAAATTCTGATGATGAATATGGTGGTGTTATTGTATTTTTTATTGATGAAAGTGCAAGAATGTTAACAATGTTAGAACTAGAAGAAAAAAAGGAAGCTTTAGAAAATATTAATAAAAATCTTTTAGAAGCTTTAAATTCAGCACGTGTTATGCAAGAAAATCTTATTCCTAAAGAGCTTCCTAATAAAGATGGAATGTATACAGAAGCCGTTTATGAACTATCAGATGATCTTGGTGGAGATTTTTATTATTCAGAAAATATTTTCTTAGAAGATAAAAAATATAATATTGCTTTTATTAGTGATGTTAGTGGACATGGTATTTCATCATCTATGATGAATGTTATGGTAAAAGACGTCTATGGAACATATATAGATAACTTAAAAGATGGCTATAAAAAAGAACCTTTAGATTTTTTACAATTATTAAATAAAAAAATATTAGATCTTAATGCGACGGAAAATAAATTTATTACTTGTGTAATTGCTTTGACTGATTTTACACAAAAAACAGTCAAAATTTGTTCGGCAGGTCATACACTACCTTATTTTATTAAAGGTGATAAAATTGAATTGTTAAATTTTAAAAGAGCTGTTCCTTTAGGTGTGATTGATTTAATTCAATGTGATACTTATGAAGTTAGTTATAAAGATGGCGATAAAATGATATTATATACAGATGGGTTTTTAGATCTCTTTGAAGTAGACGATCAAAAACCATCAGATTCAGCATTATATTATCTTCAAAATAATATAGATAAAAATATTGTAGAATTAAAAGAATTAATAATAGAAAAACATATTAGCTATAAAAAAGATCAGATTTCTTCTATAGATGATCTAACTATTTTATTAATAGAATTTAATAAATAAACAAAAAAATAAAAATCCCTTTACTAAATTTAGTAAAGGGATTTTTATTTATCCAATGATTTAAATAATAAATTAGATTGAGAAAATATAAAAAATTCCGATAAACAAGGTATGGCATAATATTTTATAAGTAGGAAAATATAATGGTAAAATTTGTTAATGTTTCTCAATCATATGGTAATTTCAAAGCTTTGCATGATTTAAATTTTGAAATTAAAAAGGGAAGTTTGTTAGCTTTATTAGGACCTAATGGTGCTGGTAAAAGTACAACTTTAAATATTATGACAGGTTTTAGACCTCCTTTAGAGGGTGAAGTTTATATTGATGATATTAATATTTTTGAGAGTCCAGAAGAAGCCAAATCTTGTATAGGTTATCTGGCAGAAATACCTCCTCTTTATCCAGAGTTAACAGTGACAGAATATCTTGTATTTATTGCTGAGATGAGAGGAATAGATCATAAAAATTCTGTTTCTAGATCAAAAGAAGTATTACAGCTTCTCAATATGGTAGAAAGAGAAGATGCTTTAATTAAAAATTTATCTAAAGGGTTAAAGCAGAGAGTTGGAATTGCTCAAAGTATTTTACATTATCCAAAATTATTAGTTCTTGATGAACCCACAGTGGGATTAGAGCCTTCACAATTGATTGAATTTAGACAGGTGATAAGACATTTAGCAAAAGAAACAGGAATGACAGTGGTGATTTCAACTCATATTATGTCTGAAGCAGCGGAACTTTGCGATGAAGTTATTATTATTAGTGAAGGTAAGAAAATATTTGAAGGTTCAAAGGATTTTCTTCTAACCAATAGGAATAGTCAGGAGTTTTCTTATGAATTGATTGTTGTAAGACCTTCTCAAGAATTACTTTCACATCTTACAAATATACTTGAAGTTGTTAATATTGTTGAAAACAATAATATTATTAGTATTACTACAAATAAGGATATTTCTGAAATTATTGTTGAAGAAACTATTAAATTTGGATCGGGAGTAAAATCTATTACTCCAATAGTTAATAGTTTAGAAAAAGTGTTTTTAGATCTTACTATAAAAAAAAATGATGAGAATAAAAATTAAAAGAAACTTATCTAGTATAAATAGGTAAAAGTATTTAAAGAAAGTAAAATTATATAAAATAAATAGGAAGTCAAAATGAAGAAAATAATACCT
Organism: uncultured Brevinema sp.; assembly: GCA_947036575.1. GTDB lineage: Bacteria > Spirochaetota > Brevinematia > Brevinematales > Brevinemataceae > Brevinema_A. The sequence goes on from CAMQSH010000024.1 coordinate 13,226, forward strand.
ATTTTTAAAAATGAATTAAGATTGTATTCTTATTCATGGTTAGGTTTATCCTCATTAATTATTATAAATATCATTGCTGGTATGGGGTATTTATTAGGCTCTGTAAGTTTTGGAAATTTTCAATATTTCTTTGGTTTATTAGAAATGCCATTTGCTTGGGCTATTTTAATAGTTGGATCAAGATCCTTGGCAAAAGATAAAGAGTTGGGAATGTTTTCTTTATTTTTTACTTCTCCTTTAAAACTAAGAGATATCTTATTAGCTAAGTTTTTTGCTTTAGTAGTATTTTTTGCTTTATGTGCTACCAGTTTTATTTTTTATGCCTTTTTATCCAGTATCTTTTTTAAGATTTCTTGGATGACTGTTTGGTCAGGATATTTAAGCTTATTGCTTATCATTGTTGTATTTAGCTCTATTTCTATTTTTGCATCGTCCTGTACAGATAATACTCTTATTGCTATTGTTATAGGATTTGGATTGTGGATGCTTATTTATTTATTTGGTTCTTTAGGGAATTCTTTAGATCCAAACTTACCATTTACTTCTCTTATAAGAGAGGTATCTTATAGCTATCATTTTAAAAATATTGGTGCAGGTGTGTTTTCTTTAGCTGATATACTCTATTTCGTTTGTGTACCGATATTTATGTTAAAATTAACAGAATCGAAAATTTTAACACAGATAGCATATTAAGGAGAACTGATGAAAAATAAATATATTATGTTAATTAGCAGCTTTGTTTTATCTACTATTTCATCAATAGTTTTCTATGTATTTTTTGGAGAAAGAAGTATTTTTTTTAGAACAACTTTAGTACTAATGTTAGTTTCTATTATTTTAAATATTATTTACTTTAGAGATAATATTTCTCAACAATTAAAAAGGGGTAAGTATTCTCGAATTAAATTGATAGAAAGTTTTGCAGTTTTATTTTTTAGTATAGCTTTACTTTCTTTAGTAAAAAGTTTTGATTTAAATTTTGATTGGACAGCAAGGCAGTTATTTAATTTATCTCCAGAATCGAAAACTATTATTTCTCAAATAAAAACCCCTTTGACCATTACTGTTTTTTCTTATGATGATAATACAGATAATATAAAAGGATTGGTTGATTATGCAGAAAAGTTAGGAAAGCGTTATGAGTCGTCAAATCCTAAAATGATTAAATTATTTACAACAGATCCTATTAGAGATAAATCAAAAGCAGAAGAATATGGTATTAGACAAAATGGGACTATTGTTTTTGAGATGGATGGTAGAAGAGAATATGTAGCACCAAATTTATTGTTAGAAACTTTTAGCCAAGGTGAAATTAGTTATAAAGGTGAGACAATATTTTCTGCTGTTATTGACAAATTAAATAACAACAAAGAAGTTAGAATTTCTTATTTGACAGGACATGGAGAATTAGATTTTGATTCTTCGGGTCTTGGTGGATACGATGGAATCAAAAAGATGCTTGTTGATAGAAGGTATAATGTATCTGCGATCAATTTAGATCATTATCCAGATATTCCCAAAGAAACAGATGTCTTAATTATTGCAGATCCAAGAACAGAGTTATCACCTCAAACGTATCAATCTATAGAATCTTATATCCAAAAAGGTGGTAACATTTTATATATGGTAAGCAGAAATACCATAGCTGATATTAATTTTTTATTAATGAAATCTGGGTTTATATTCTTACCAAATGTAGCAGTAGATCCAGGTAGAGTAGCAAAAAATAGTGGCGAGTTTTCAATCATTCCCACATTGTCTCCAAAATCAGAAATCACACTATTATTAAAAAACAAAAAACAATCTGTTATTTTCCCATCAGCTTCTGTTGTATATTCTTTACCAGAAGAATTATCAGACACAAATCATATTTATGATATAAGACCTTTAGCAAAAATGTCTCAATATGGATTTGGGGAAACATCTTTTGCAACAGGAATGTATACAAAAGATGATAAAGATATCACAGATATTTATTGTTTAGCCATCTCTTCTATTATTGCGAATAAAACAGATTTGGAAGACCAGAGAAGATCTATTATTTTTGGTTCTACAGAGTTTATTGATAATGCTCGATTATACACAGGTGGAAACGCAGAGCTTTTTATTAACTCTGTAGATTTCTTATTAAGAAAAGATTTGAAAACTACAATCGCTCCTAAAAATGAAGATTTATCCCAATCTGTTCCTTTACCAGAACAAACAAGAGTTATCGTTATCGTTGTTGTTGTTTGGATATTAGCTTGGTTGATAGCGTGTGTAATATTTTTATTAAAAAGAAAAAACAAAGTTAAAAAGCAATAATGTTTCACGTGAAACATTATTGTGTGAGATTAGCATATTGTTTCACGTGAAACAATATCGCATGGAGCAAATATATATGGAGAGTTGTGATTTATGGTTAAAATAATTGTTGTTGCAAATCAAAAGGGTGGGGTTGGTAAAACTACAACTTGTGTGAATTTAGCAGCCTATGTTGCTAATGTGGGTAAAAGGGTTTTGTTGCTAGATCTTGATCCTCAAGGTAATTCTTGTTCGGGTTTAGGGGTAGATTCTTCCTCTAGTTTAAATAAAGGTATTTACAGTGTTTTTATAGGGTCAAAAACTTTTAAAGAGGTTATTGCTCCTTCAAAATATAAAAATCTTGATATTGTTCCTGTTTCTATGGATCTTGCTGGTGCTCAAGCTGAGTTGTTTGATCAACGGGGCAAAGAGTATATTATAAAAAGAGCTTTAGAGGAAATTTCTGAAGACTATGATTTGATATTGATGGACACTCCTCCATCTTTAGGTTTGTTTACATTGAACGGTTTGACAGCGGCGCACAGTGTGCTTATTCCTTTGCAAAGTGAGTTTTATGCTATGGAAGGTTTGGCGCAATTGTTGCAAGCTATTAAATTGGTGAAGAGTTCTACAAATCCAAGTTTAGATATAGAAGGGGTGTTGATTACAATGTTTGATCAACGAACAAACTTGTCTAAAGATGTTTTAAATGAAGCAAAATCTTTCTTTAATGAGAAAGTGTATAGTACTATTATCCCAAGAAACATACGCCTTAGTGAAGCACCATCTCATGGTATTGCTATTTATGAATATGATTTTTCTTCACAGGGTGCAAAATCTTATGCGTCTTTTGGTGATGAATTCATTAAAAAATCAGGGATATAGAGGTCGTTAATAATGTCAGTTAAGAAAAAAGGTTTAGGTAAGGGGTTGGCAGCCTTAGTAGAGGAACATATTATAAGTCCTTTGGTTGAAATAACACCAGATGTTCAACAATTTTCCTCAAAAAA
>CAMQSH010000025.1 GCA_947036575.1 uncultured Brevinema sp.
GCTTAGAAAAAATTAAAAAAATTGTCATTTCAAACCAACTTTATAAAAAATTATAATATATTATATAATTCTTTAGTTTAACTGTCAAGAGATTTTAAATTTTATTTGTATTTATTGATAAATGTATGTATATCTTAAATATACTTATCTTTAGAGTCTAAAAATATCGCATGAGCAGCATCATCATATTCAATATAAAGGAAAATTATTAGGATCTTTACCACCATACGAAATCTTTAATGATTAAATCTTAATTATTATTTTTCAAATCTTATTATAATAAAAAAGCCCTTAGTAATATATTGAAGGCTTTTTTATTAATCTTATACTTTTTTATCTCTATTTTTACAATTCCACTCTCCTTTGATATAAAATTATTAACTTGATTTTTTTTATAAAAAAGTTTATAATTAAAGCACTATTAAAATCATTTACTAAGGAATCGCTATGTTTATATTAACTAAAATTTTGGAACTCTTTTTTGGTACAAAACAAGATCGTGATCTAAAAAAAATCAAAGGTCGTGTAGAACAAATTAACGCTTTTGAAGAAAGTATCACCCCTCTATCTAACGAAGAACTTGCTGAAAAAGGTGCCTATTTCAAAAATCAAATACTCGCAGGAGAAACATTAGACGACATTCTTCCTGAAGCATTTGCCGTGATTCGTGAAGTTTCTCAACGTACCCTAGGCATGCGTCATTTTGATGTACAGTTATTTGGTGGAATAGCACTTCATGAAGGTAATATTGCAGAAATGAAAACTGGTGAAGGTAAAACCCTAATGGCGACTTTGGCCATTTCCCTTAATGCTTTTTCAGGTAAAGGTGTGCATTTAGTTACCGTTAATGATTATCTCGCAAAACGTGATGCTCAGTGGATGGCTCCTATATATTTATTCTTAAATTTAAGTGTTGGTATTGTCAATCAAGATCGAGTTAGTTATAAAGTACAATTGACCGGTGTAGATTTTGAAACAGAATTAGTTCCTATCTCCAGACAAGAAGCTTATGCTTGTGATATTACTTATATCACTAATAACGAACTGGGATTTGATTATTTAAGAGACAATATGAGTTTTGAATTAAGCGAAAAAGCTCAACGCCCTTTAAACTTTGCTATCGTGGATGAAGCTGACTCTATCCTCATTGATGAAGCTCGTACCCCTCTTATTATTTCTGGTCCTTCCGAAGAAAAAACAGATCTCTATTATCAAGTAAATCAAATTATTCCTCAACTAACTAAAGCTGAGCTTAACGAAAAAGAAGAAGTTATTGAAGGTACAGGAGATTTTGGTCTTTTTATTAAAGAAAAAAGTGTAACCTTAACAGAGCAAGGTGCTCATCATGTCGAACAATTATTAAAACTTGATGATTTATATTCTCCTGAAAACAGCCAATTTATTCATTTTGTCTTAGCTGGGATTAAAGCACACCATCTTTATACTCGTGAAGTAGAATACATTGTTGAAGAGGGCGAAGTCGTTATCATTGACGAATTTACAGGACGAAAAATGGCTGGACGTCGTTGGTCTGATGGTATTCACCAATCTATCGAAGCTAAAGAAAGTCTAAAAATCAAACAAGAGTTTCAAACACTTGCTTCTATTACCTTCCAAAATTTATTTCGTATGTATAAAAAATTATCAGGAATGACAGGAACCGCAGAAACCGAGGCATCTGAACTTTATTCTATATATAAAACAGATGTGATTATTATTCCTACAAATATGCCTATTGTTCGTGTAGACCATCAAGATAAAATGTATCTTTCTAAAGAAGGAAAATATAATGCTCTTATCAAAGATATTAAAGCAACACATGCAACAGGACAACCTATTTTGGTGGGAACCGGTTCTGTAGAGTCTTCTGAAGAATTATCAAAATTATTAAAAAAAGCTAAAATATCACACTCTGTTCTTAATGCTAAATACCATGCTCAAGAGGCAAAAATTGTGCAAGATGCAGGGAAGAAAAATGCAATCACTATTGCTACTAATATGGCAGGACGTGGTACAGATATTAAACTTGGTGAAGGTGTTGTAGAACTTGGTGGGCTCTTAGTATTAGGGGCAGAACGCCACGAAGCTCGTCGTATTGATAATCAGTTGAGAGGACGTTCAGGTCGTCAAGGTGATCCAGGTGCATCGATCTTTTATGTATCTTGTGATGACCCACTTATGAAAGCAGTAAATGTATCTCAGCACAAAGAACTTATGCAAAAAATGGGCTTTTCTGAAGAAGATGAGATACAAGACAAAATGTTCTCTCGTGTGATTGAGATGTCTCAAAAACGTTTAGAAAGTTTTCATTTTGATATTCGTAAAAACATTCTTGAATATGATGGTGTTATGAATGAACAACGTAATTATATTTACCAGCTTCGAGATAGAGTTCTTGATACAGATCATGAAAATAAAAATGTCGAACAAATGATTTCTGAATCTTTAGATATCTATGCAGATAATCATGGAGAAAAAGTAAGTAGACCTGAGTCTTGGAATTTATTACATTTAGAAACTTGGCTAAATCAACATTTTACTATAGAACATCATTTTGAACGTGCTCCTAGTAAAGAAGAACTAATCCAAATTATTCGTTATCAAGTATTAGATCGTTTTACTGATGTTCCCCCTAATATTGTCAATCAAGCTGTTCGTTTTATATCATTACGTACACTCGATAATTTATGGAAAGAACATTTACATAATATTGATATTTTAAGAAACGGTATTGGTTTACAAGGATATGCTCAAAAAAGTCCTATTGTTGAATACAAAATGAGTGCTTCTAATGCCTTTAGAGAATTAAAAGAAAAATTACAATTAGATATTTTAAGTATTTTAAGCCGTTTAGATATTAAACCAGAACAACATGTACCTCGTTTAGGGGATTATAAAACTCCTAAAAATACTTTCAAAAAAAATAAAAAATAGATTTACTATGTTGTTATTACTATTTTTTCTCCTACTTCATACTGTAAGCTACACAGAAACAAGAACTAATAATCTCCCACAAGGATTTAAGTGGCGTTATGTTATGGATGAGACTGAACCAACACCTAGATCAGGACAATTTTGGCGAAGTGGGATTCTTTTAGAAGATAAAGTTATTGTTTTAAATATGCATAACCTTATTGCCCTAGATTTTAATGGGAAAGAATTGTGGAAAAGAGGCTTAGCCGCTGAAAATCCTTTTTCTAAAGCTAAAATTCACAGAACAGAAAGTAATGAAATAGTCATTATTATTACAGACGCTCTCATTCGTATCAATACAGATACAGGAGAGATGATACAAAACTATGCTTATGATGTCAGGAAACGATCGGCTTTTCAATTCACAGAATTGTTACCAAGACATTCTATTTTATTTAAAGACCATCTTTATGTATTTCTTGGGCCTCAACTACTATCTTTTCATAAAACAAGTTTAGAAAGGACTGTTGTCGGAACATTTAATTCTTCTCCAAAAACATTACCTATTCAATACAAAGATAGTCTTGTTTTAGGGTTTACAAATAATTTTGTAAATCTTTTTAATCCTATAAATAAAGAAACAAAAACGCTTGTTTTTGGAGCATCAGAATCTGATTTTATTATTCGACAACCTGTTATCCAAGATGATCTCTTATTTATACCAACAAGTAAAAATATACAAGTTTATAGTAATGGTAATTTATTTTCACAAAGTGATCATTTTACAAATAGTATATTGAATACTGTTGGTAATAATATTTGGTTAAGACAACATCAAATAGGTACTATCTACAAAATAGATGAGACACTTACATCAATCAAACAAATAACTTTTTCCCCTAATAAATATGCAAATTCCATCACTACACCCCTTGCGGGAGATGAAAATACTTTAATACATATAGATGGTATTGAGGGAGCTTTATTTATTATTTCTCAACAACCAGTACTAAAATTAAAAAAAACAATCTATTCTGAAGAATTTATAGATAATCCCCCTATTCAACTACTAGCTCAACAAAACAATCTGATATTACTAGGTGGATTTGATGGTTTATATTTAATTGATATAGATCAGTTGTAGGCTGATATATAAAAATAATTACAAAAAAAAGAGTATATAATATACTCTTTTTTTTATTTAATTATAATATTCCAGGAATTATCGCTTTTCTATCTATTGGATAGTCAGTAAATTTTTCTTTATACCATTTATGACTAATTAAAGCTCTTGGTACTAAATTTGCTACTGTCCACATAAAAAATGCAACACCAACCCAAGACTTAAGTAAAATAGCCCAACCAAGCCATATCATGATTTCTCCTAAATAATTAGGACAAGATATAAACTTGTATAATCCCCCATAAGGAATTTTATATTCTGTTTCATTAGGTTTTCGAAGATTTCTTAAAATATGGTCTGAATATCTATTAATAATAGTTCCTACTAAAAACACAATAAATCCAATAATAAAATTAGGAGATTGTAGATAACTATCAGCATACATATCTTTAGGAGCTACAACAAAAAGCCAACCAGCTTGAAAATAAAGATTTATCACTTGGAAAGATAATGAAGAAAACATCATTAAAATAGGCATAGGTTTACTATGTCTTGTTAAAAATGGAAAGACAAAACTTCTATAAAAATAATGAAATTGCCATATACAAAAAAGTACTATTAAACCACTATTCAAATGATCACACATTAAAAAAAGTATAGCACTTAAAATAGGAGCTGGTGACTCCATAATAATCCAAGCTAAACGTGCTGGTACCATAATAGATCCCCAAGCATTAGAAGTCATTTTCCCATAAGGGGCGAATAAATTACTTGTTGTTAAAATTAATAAAACAACAATAGACATCACTATAAAGATTGTTAATGCATTATTAAAAATCATAGGATTAAACATTTGAACTCCAAATATCAAATATATTTTATAATAAATCTTTTAATAAAATTTTTAAAATCTAAATCCTACTCTAACTACTGGATACCAGCCTGTAAAAATAGGATCTTCTACACCTCCAGCAACTAAAGCGTATGTTACACCAAGATCTAAGTAAAAGAAATCAATAATAAATCTCATTCCTAAAGAAGGTAAAATAGGAATATCATCGGAACTAATAAAAGCAAACTGTACCTGTGCAATAAATGACATTTCAAATTTTCTATAGCTATAAAAAGAATAACCTGTTATTATTTTAAAAGCAACATATGGTTTGTAGAATTCAGCAGCTTTATAATAATCAGGAACAGGGATACTAGGTAGAAATACTAAATCAATATCTATTTGTCCCCACCATTCAGGGATAAAATATTTTAGCATTCCTATACTTACTTGAAAAGGTGCTAAACCCCCAGAAAATGTAAAATAAGGTTTTCCTTCGTTTGGAGTTCCTTTTTCTTCTTTTATTACCTCAGAAGAATCTACATCCAAGGCCGCAGGAACCGCTTCATCTTTTTTAGATACTGCAAATTCATCCTCTTCTGGTAATTCAGGTAAAACAATATCATTTAATTCTTCTTGTATTTTTTGTTCTTTAGGAGTTATAGTCTGAGAAAAAGATTGTGTAGAGATAATAAATATATAAATAACAAAGAGAAATCTTTTACTATTTTTCATAACATCTCCTATTTATAATAGATACATTATATTTTGATACTTAGTATAAAGTACAATTAAAAATTTTGCAAGCTTTATTAAATATAATAAGATTAGTATATATTGACAATATTTGTAATATAGACTAGAATACTCTATTCATATATATAGTGTTTTTATATTTTTATAAATAATATAATAGGAGTTTTTTATGGTTATTGTTACTGGTGCAACAGGACACATTGGAAATGTTCTCGTTCGAGAACTATTAAAACAAGGGGAAAAGGTTCGTGTTTTAATTCGTCCTGGATCAACAGAAATCCCTCTTGAGGGCTTAGATGTCGAAAAAGTATATGGAGATATCCGTAATATTGAAGATCTTCGTAAAGCTTTTGTTGGTATGGAAGTTGTTTATCATTTAGCAGCTATTATTTCTATTTTTCCAGGTATTGACCCTGAACTAGCAACTACAAATATAGAAGGAACTAAAAATGTTGGGAAAGTATGTATAGAATTAAAGATCCCAAAATTAGTATACACAAGCTCTGTACATGCAATTGCAGATCATCCCCATGGTAGTCCCATTACTGAAGAAGTAGCTATTTGTACAACAAATGCTATTGGTAAATATGGCAAAACCAAAGCAGCTGCTACCTTAGCTATCCTAGATATGGTTAAAAATGAAAATTTACCTGCAGTTATTGTTCAGCCTGCTGGCGTTATTGGACCTTACGATTTTATGCCCTCTCAATTAGGGCTTGTTTATAGTTTTATGATTGACGGACTTTTTATGGGTATGGCAGGATCTTATAATTTTGTAGACGTGAGAGATGTAGTAAATGGGATTATTCTTGCTGGTAAAAAAGGTAAAATAGGAGAACGTTATATTCTTTCTGGACATTTATTGAGTATTCAAGAAAAAAAGAAAGTTATAGATGAAGTTTTAGGTAGAAAACATTTTTATATTTCTTCTCCTAAATTTCTCTGTTATATAGGTGCCTTCTTCTTATCTCCTTTGTATAAACCTTTTAATCTCATTCCTATTTTAACTAATGAATCTTTAGAAATTCTTTTTTCTAATGCTGATTTAAAACATAATAAAGCTAATAAAGAACTTGGATATACAGTACGTTCTTTTAAAGAAACAATGACAGATATTGTTGAATGGACCAAAAATAATAAGTTTATTTGGCAAAAAACTAAACACCAAATATAAACTAAAAGGAAACAACTCATTATTACCTATATTTTTTATCATCCGCTATTTATTGAATTTGCGATTATAATTACTTTGATCTTTACTGGATACAAATTAAGACAAAGTAATTTTATTACAGAACACAATCTTACCTTTTTAAACAACCTATGTCTCTATATTATACTCCCTTGTTTTATCACTTCTTCTTTTATGATAGATTTTGATTCTCGTTTTTTATCTAGTGGCTTTAGTATTATTATTTGGGCTATTATTATTCATAGTATCTTCTTTGTCACTACAGCTATTTATTATAAAAAACAAAATTTATCTAATAATGACGAAATTCTATTAAAAAATATTCTACCTCTAGGTAATATTTCATTTTTTGGAATGGCTATTACTACTATTATGTATCATTCTAATGGCATATTTACTGCTAATATGTATAGTATTGTGAATAGAATTATTATAAACACTTTATGTTTTGTTTCTATGTCTGGATTAGCATTAGGTAAAAAAAATATCATCCAAATTTTCCAAAGTGGTGCTTTAGTAGCATCTCTTATTGGTGCTACTATTTTTTTCACACAAGATATCAGTCCTCAAATCACTATTAATAATCAAACTCTAAGTATTTTTAGAATTGATCATAGTATTCCTTTTTTATTTAGAAGTATTCAAAAACTTGGAAGTTCTTTGAATACTTTTATTTGGCTTATTATTGGTGCATCTATTACCAAAGAATCCATTGATATTATGTTAAAATCAAAAGATTCTTTTATCTTTGCCTTACAAAAAAATATTATCTTACCTTTATGTGGGATATTAATATATATCTTACTAAATCGCTCTATTGGTTTTCGTATTGATCCTAATTTTCTTCCAGCAACGCTTATGTTATTAGTCACCCCTGTAGCTAATACTCTAACTTTTTTCTCTATTAAATATGAACGATCCTCTGATCTATGTATTGCATGTCTATTAACCAGTACTCTTACAAGTCTTACATTTTTTCCTTTTTTCTATCTATTAATTAAATATTTAATGAGTATACAAATTCTTTAATTTCAACAATATTGTAAATAATTATGCAATAAACATTTATAAAATACCTATTGACTTACCTCAAAAAAAAGGGGATAATAAAAATAGATCAACTATTTAATATTCTGAAGAAAAATATAATTAATAAAGAGAAACTAAACTTATATAGGAGAATAAAATGAAAAAACATTTTATTACGCTAACGGCAATATTCTTGTCCGTAGCATTTATTACTGCTTGTGGACAAAAAGAAACTGTTGAAGCTGTTAAAGAAGTTGCACTTACTACAGAAAATAAAACTACTGTTTCTATAAACAATGGAACTACAACTGTAGAGGCAAATGTTTCTACTTATGCTATAGACGGATTATCAACACCCGAAAGTGTTGTTGTTCGTAATGGTGCTATTTATGTTGCTAATATTGGTGGAAACCCTGGAGAATCTGCTGGAAAAGGATTTATCACAGAATACAAAAATAACACTACTAAACAGTTATTTTTAGGATTACTTGATGATCCAAAAGGATTTGCTTTTTTAGATGATGACACTATTATTGTATCTGATCACCCTAATGTAAAAATTATTAAGATTTCAACAGGAACTGTTTTAGCAACAGTAGCTATTGATACTCCTGGATTTATGAATGATCTAGTATTGCTTGATAACAAAACTGCTCTAGTTTCTGATACTGGAAAAGGGCTTGTTTATAAAGTTTCTATCCCAGCAAATAAAGCTAGCTTAAGCTATGTAACAGTTGCTGGTATTACCGAAAATGGAATCAATGGTTTAGCTTTTGATAAAAACACTAAAACTCTTTATTTTGTTACATCAACATTTGGTGGAGATGCAACTAGAGGACATATCTTCCAAGCTACTCTTAATGCTGATTACACAACTGCATCTGCTCTTACAAAATGGAACACAGACCAACTCGGAGCTGGTGGACTTGATGGATTAGTTCTTGTTAATGGCAAGCTCGTTATTTCAGATTGGGGTATTAATGGTGCTAAAAATGCAGCTCATGTTTATGTATTTAATGCAGATCGTTCATTAGCACTTTCTGTTAATGGAATGATTTCTGGTGTTGCAGATATTACTGTAGATAATGGTATTGTTTACTTACCTGAATTTACACAAAATCAACTCACTTCTATTGATCTAAAAGAATATCTCTAAATTTTTAATCAATTTTAATCAAATATAAAAAAGACCTCTTAATAAAGAGGTCTTTTTTATATTTGTAATGCTTATTTTATCATTGATTTTTTATCTTCAATCAACTCTTCAATCAATTCTTTAGCTAATAAAGCTGTCATTAAATGATCTTGAGCATGAACCATCAAAAGAGAAATTTTTGTAGGAGTTCCATTGATTTCGTTTTGAATCAAATCAGTTTGGGTATGATGTGCTTCTAATAAGGCTTCATTACATTTTTTCATTGCTTCTGCAGCACCCGGGAAATCTCCCTTTCTAGCAGCTCTTAGAGCTTCAAAAGCATAACTTCTTCCTTCTCCAGCAAATCCAACTAAACTCATTACTACTTCTTCCATTTTTTCATCTGTCATGAAAATCTCCTTATCAATATTATTTTTTTTCTATTAATTTAAAACGTTGCCAACTTTGTATATGATCAATTAGTGTTTGTTCTTTATCAGATATTTTACCAACAACATTCGTTTTACCAGAATTAATCATATCTTGACGAGCGATATGTAATTCTCCTGCATAATGACCATATTCAGAAGATTCAATTAAAATATCTCCTTTTTTTATAGGAACTGCATTAAAGACAGGGAATTTTTGACCTTTATATTTTACTCGACTTTGGGTAGAACGAATCAAATAATCACCTTCATCACCTCGATGAAAGTGTAATTCATCAAGAACAATAGATTTTTCAATTTTAGGAATATCTTTGATTAACTCTATTTCTAATTCTAATAAATAAGGATTAACACTTCCCATTAGTTCGAGCTCTTTATCAGAAGCAAAACACTCTGAAATCAATACAGTGTGCATTCCCAAATTTAGAAACATATCTTTTACTTGGTAAGACAAAGCTTGATCTCTATGCTCCTCTAAAGAGCATAATCCATCACTAACAGGCCAAGGACCTGTAGAAGCAGAAGGAGCATTAACAAAAGCTGCTGTCCGTAAATGATATTTTTGAAAATCAGAAGTACACTCTATAAAATGTTTCCGAGCCAATCCTGTATAACGATGAGGATAAAAATTATGAGAACCAATTAAATTATTTGGATTAGGTTTGTAGTCCATAATCGTATCTAAATAATGAGTTTTTTGACTCATATTTAATTCTATCTTCAAATTTTGAGGATTGAAAGTCATACTAGCTTCTTCATTACCTGAAAATCCCATATCTAAACGTATTCCTGTAGCTCCAAGATCTCCAAAAAAAGTTAGATCATTATAAGAAATATCTAATTCCTTAAAAATATTTGGTGCAACATCAGCAATAACTCGAATACCTTTTTTTTCAGCAAATTCTATTGTTTTTTTAAACTCTTCTATAATTTCATTTTTTTTTGATGTATCTACAGATAACAAACAAGTAAATGCTCTAGTAAAACCATAATGAGCTGCTTTTTCGATATATTCACAATTTTCTTTTAAAGAAGCATGAAAGGGATATATAGATATGCCTTTTTCTCTGGTCATACAAGCCTCCTATTTATAGTCAAAGCCACTATCTTCAATAACTTTTTTTATCCAATAGCCACTTTTTTTAATAACTCTTTTTTTATCATTATGTAACTGTAGTTCTACATATCCATAACGATTTTTATAAGCGTTCATCCAAGACCACGTGTCTACAAAAGTCCATAGATGATATCCTTTACAGTTACATCCTTCACTAATTGCTTTATGCACTTGTGCTAGATGATCTTTGATAAAGTCTATTCTATAAGAGTCTTCGATAAAACCTTGAGCGTTACGAAATGGTTCTTCATTTTCTACGCCCATCCCATTTTCACTGATAAATGTTTCTATATTATTATAATTATCTCTAATATCTATGAGACAATCATAAATACCCTGTGGATAAATCTCCCAACCTCTATGAGGATTGATTTTTTTGCCAGGCATATCATAAGAATCAAAAAATGTTCCAGGACGTATAGGAGCCTTAGGATTAACAAGATTATCTTTTACCTTAACACGTTGAGGAGCATAATAATTAACCCCTAAAATATCAACCTTACCTTTAGCGATGATTTTATCATCTCCTTCAAGAATAGGAAGAGGCATATTATGGTCAGCCATAAATTTAATAAGCTCTTGAGAATAAGTTCCTTTGAGTACAGGCTCTTTGAAAGATTCATTATGAAATAAATCTGCTAAATGGGCTGCTTTAACATCTTCTGGATTAGAACTTCTAGGGTAAGAAGGTGCTATATTAAGAATAATACCTGCCTTACCTTTGTAGCTACCTTGACGAAAAGCATCCATTGCTTCAGCATGTGCAAGAGAAGTATGATAAGCTACCGTCATTGCTCTTTGCATATCCATGACATTAGGATAGAGATGGTCACCTACATAAGCAATATAAGGCACAACAATAGGTTCGTTGAAAGTAAACCAATATTCTACTCTATCTCCAAATAATTGAAAACATTGTTCTGCAAAATAACGGAATTCTTTTACAGTATCTCTATTTTCCCAGCCACCTTTTTCTTGATGAGACCAAGGCATATCAAAATGATGGAGATTCATAAAAGGAGTTATTCCTAATTCTAACATAGCATCTATTACTTCATTATAAAATCGAACAGCATCTGGATTTGGAGTTTTTGTACCAAAAGGTAATAAGCGAGACCACTGTATAGAAGTACGGTAAGAAGTAAGTCCCAACTCTTTAAAAATAGTTAGATCTTCTTTGAATCGATGATAAAAATCACCACACTCTTGAGGCCCTACTTCATTAAAAAAGCGTTCTGAACTCATTTCATAATATTTGTCCCAAATAGAAGGTTCTCTTCCACCTTCTAAAGCTGCACCTTCATGCTGAGGACCACTAGATGCAGTTCCCCACCAAAAATCTTTAGAAAAATCTTTGAACATTATATTTTCCTTGATTTACTCTTATTTTTTAACCAATGCTAACATTTCGGGAAGGACTTTTTGTACATTCATCATACCATAATCTCTCATTTCTATCATCATTACAGGTTTATCTGTTTTAGCAATAACAGCATCTTTTTGAAAACGAATTTGTGGAGCTAATACTACCAAATCTACATCATCTGTTAAATGCGCATCTAATTCTGTTACAGAAATAGCAAGTATATCTATTTCTTCTCCGATTTCTTCAGCATGTGTTTTTGCTTTTTGTACAAATAAACTAGTTGACATCCCTGCACTACAACATAAGATAATTTTAGTCATTTTGACACTCCTTTAAATTTATAAATATATTTCTTATATTATACAATATTTTGTATAATATACAATATTTTAACCAATACTAATTTTTAATTTGTCAATGACTCTTTGATACTATCTAATTCTTTTTGATATTCCATAGTATCTAGTTTTCTCATGAAAGTAAACCACACCATAGCAGATAAAATAAGATTAATAAGTTGCATTACTGCTCCTCTCCAACCTGCTACAATAAATCCACTAAGAAGAATCGGCATAGTCCAAGGTGCTGTAATACCATTATGTCTTGGTAAAAAGCCAATAACAGTTGCAAAATATGCAGTACAAATATTCATAATAGGTACAAAAATCCATGGAAAGAAAAGTATAGGATTAAATACAATTGGAACACCAAAAACAAAAGGTTCGTTAATGTTAAAAATACCTGGTGCTAAAGATAATTTCCCGACTTCTTTTAAATGTCTACTACGAGCAAAGAAAATCATAGCAATAACTATAGATAATGAAGCCCCAGATCCACCGAGTGTTACATAAAGATCAAACCAATATCTTGTAATAATATTAGGAATTGCTTCTCCATTTTGATAAGCCATTCTATTAGCATATTGTAATGGTGCAAAAATTGGGTCTATAATAGGTCCTATGACTAGGTGTCCGTGTATACCAAAGAACCAGAAAAAGTGGATAAGAAACATAAATCCTATCGCACCCCAAATACTACCTCCTACTCCAGCAAGAGGTGTAGTGATAAACTCTGACAAAATAGTGTGGATATTTTCGAAAGGAGATGCATCGATAATTAAACGAAGTATCCAGAAACAAATTAATGTAATCCCACCAGGTATTAATGCTGCAAAAGATTTTGCAACAGCAGGTGGAACTCCATCAGGCATTGTAATAACAAGTTTTGTACGCATAAATCTTACATAAATTTCTGTAGAAGTTAGAGAAACTAATAAAGCAGTAAAAAGTCCTGGTGCGCCTAAATAAAATATAGGCATTACCCCTGTTATTCCACCTTCTACTAATTCATGAGAAACAGTATAGGGAGTCAGCATAAAGAAACACAAAAGAGAAATGATCCCTGCAGGGAGAGCATCTATTTTGTAACTTTCAGCGAGACGATAAGCTATAGAAATAGCTGCTGTCATTCCTAATATATCTGCTGTTGCACCAATAGGGATTAATAAAGCGTTAAAAATACCATTAGATTGAATCCACTCTACATATCCCGGAATAGGTAAAGTTGCCATTAATAAAAATAAGGATCCTACCATACCTGGAACAAGATTAATAATTACCCCATCTCTGATTGCTTGGATGTGGCGTATTTGAGCAAATTTGTTCATTCCTGGAGCAATTTTTGTATCCATAAATTCTTGAAAACTCATATTAAACCTCTTTTAGTATATTTAAATTGTTATTTTAAAATGTATTTTATTTATGTATTCCATATAAAAATAAAATACATAAATAAAAGCAGTCTACAAAATTTCGTAAGACTGCTTTTATTTTTTTAATATTTATTAATAATTAGTTACCTGAAAAGTCGAAAGAATAACCTAAACCAGCTTGTAAATATATTCTATGATCTATAGGTAAGCTTGCATTAGAAGCTAAATTATCGATTCTGTAACGTAATTGTGTCCACATTGAGAAAGAAGGAGTTACATTCCATGCAATTTGGTTTTCCCAACGAATTTGGAATCCATCTTGGAAGAAAGTTGTTGCTGAATGATCAAAACCACCACCACCACTAAAACGGAAAGCTAATTTTGTAGTATATCTCCAATTTTGAGCGAATGCAATACTATAGTCTACTCTAAGAGCAAAAAGATCTACAATAGTAGTTCCTCTACCTGTACCTAGAGAATCGCCGTACATACCGTCTTCACCATCTGGAAGCTCGTATGTATCTACATCTAATACTTGTGGGACAGCCCAGAACTCTAAAATAGTCATAAAGGTAAAACTACCACCATTTCCAGGAAGAGCTATTGTATAAAAATTTTCTTGAGCGATTAAACCTCTAGTATCCATTGCTAAGATAGCATATCCACCAAAATTCAAACCTAATTGTACTCTTGGATTAGCAAGCATGTTCATATTCCCACCACCATTACCAAGGAAATTTCCTGTAGCATTATCATAAGTAGTTCTTTGTCCAACAACAAAAAGAGCTTTTACCCACATAGAAAGCCATGTCGCAGTAGCAAAATTCTGAGAATAAGTCATCCCAAACTCAAACTCATTACCAGATAACATACGAGATAAATCACCATCTTCAAATCCAGGAGCTTCTGTTAATTCTCCTGAAAATGCATCAAAGTAAAAACTCAATGAACGGTTAACTGTTGCATCTTGTGCTGATGCTGTCCCTACGACAGCAAATATTGCCAATAAAGAAAGAAATATATTTTTCATTTCTATGACCCCTTAAAATTGTATTTTGTGATATTAATTTTTATAATTTTATATCTAAATTTTTTAACTAAATTAGTATGATATAATTATTAATTTTTTACAATCAAAAATATCATTGTAGTGAAAAAAGTTGTAAATGTTTATAAATAAACAACTTAACGTTAACAATGGATATTTATACTGTTATATTAACAAGTAACTAAAAAATAATAATTATCTATTTTTTTAAATATATTTTTAGAATTAAACAAATACTTTATTAATATTAATTTTTTACATTCACACTATCATATATTATCCGATACAACAGTATAACTTTTATTAAAAATTTTGCAACTTTAAAAATATAAAAATTCTATTTTTTATAAATATTTATTATATAGATAAATACTTTATCTAGATTTAATTAATTATATTATATACGATACATTATTTTATGCATTAGTATAACGTTTATTAAAAATTTTGCAACTTTAAAAATATTAAAAAAAAAAATTTTTTGTAAATACATGTTATATATATAAATAAAAATAAAGACTATTTTACTAAAATAATATCTAATATAAAGGTTGCATTTTGAATTATATTATATTATAATAGATTAGAAAGTGTATGTACTATACACAGATTAAAAATATACTTAATTGAGTATATTAAAGGAGGATTTATGTCCATTCTATCGAAATTAACTGGAAAAGAACTATATTGGTCTGTTATTGCTGGTGGCACAAAAATCATTGAACACCAAGAAGAAATTAATAAAATCAACGTTTTTCCTGTACCTGATGGAGACACTGGTTCCAATCTTGCTGCTACTGCGACCTCTATCATCTACAACTCTAAAGAAAATGACTCTATTGATGTTGTGGCTTCTAGTGTTGGTGACGCAGCTCTTGACGGCGCTCGTGGTAATAGTGGTGTCATTTTAGCTCAATTCCTCTATGGTATTGGTGTTGAAATTAAAGACTCTGCAAATATTTCTACTCAAAAATTTGCTGATATCGTCAAAAAAGCTTCTGATTATGTTTATAAAGCTATTCCTTCTCCTCAAGAAGGGACTATTATCACTGTTATTCGTGAGTGGGCTGAGTATATCCACGCCAACAAAAACTCTTTTACTGACTTTGATCAATTATTTGCCAAAGCTGAAATTATCGCTAAAGAAGCTCTTGCTCGTACTACAGAACAATTAGAAGTTCTTCGTATTGCAAAAGTCGTTGATGCTGGTGCTAAGGGTTTTGTCCTATTTATAGAAGGCATGAAAGAAACTCTTCTTAATCGTTCTTTTTCTCGTGAAGATCATGATGTTGAACATCTTCTTATGTATGACTATGACTTCCCTATGGCTGAAGCTGAATCTCTCACCGAAGAATCCCTACATAATAGATATTGTACCGAAACTTGTCTCATCGGCGAAGATATTTCCCGTGATACTGTTCTTGAGATCTTAGAAGCAGATTCTGACTCTATCGTCATCGCTGGTTCTGACAAAAAATTACGTCTTCACTTTCATACTAACAATCCTGCTAATATGTTTGACAAATTACGTGATTTTGGAAATTTTTCTTTCCAAAAAGTTGAAGATATGCGTCTTCAATATAATGTCACTCATCATAGAAAAAATTCTATTGCTT